>NZ_JASSPL010000007.1:0-192932 GCF_030264805.1 Cobetia sp. LC6
GTAATGCTGAGTTCTGAGTATGACATGAGCGCAATACCTTACAGGGAAACTCAGGTGTTGCACTCAGAATCTGCGGCCAAGGAGAATATGATTGGTATTCAGTCACTGATGTTTTTTCTAGCTCTAAAAGCAGTGAGTTTAAGCGCTACGTATGTAAATATTCTACGGATTATACGAGTTGTTACTTTAAGTTTGTGGAAGGCTGCATGTTAGGTGAAAAGAGCTGTTTGAAATATATGAAAGGTGATTATTTTAGCTTCAGAAAAGAAAACTACCATTATATTGAAAAAACGAATGGCTTTAAATTGGACTCTATTCTAGTAACAGGCCCAGCTAGTGGCTATACAGCAAACGTAATAACTAAAAGATCTTTAGAAAATAATGTTGATATTAAATATGAACCCTTGTCTAATGATGATGTAAGAAGTTCACTTAAAGAATTGTTGAGCAGGATTTGATTTATGCTTATAAAAGACTTCGCAAAAAGCCCATATAAAATAAAAATCTATTTACTAGGAGTCTCTGCAGTATTAATATTGTTAATATTCTTAAATTATTATGCTCTTCCGTTAATTTGCAATTATTTCGGATTTGATTATAGCTCTACCTTTTCATCATTTTTCAATAATATCATAGCTCTGGTTGGCTCTAGCTTATTTGCTTCTGGTTTTTATTTATTGCTTACACCAAGCGGTCTAAGTGAAAATGATATTAACTTAATATCTTCTCATGACATTAAGGATTTGCTTAAAAATATGGTAAGTGAGACGGAGAGGTTTAGCTACTTAGGACATACGGCAAGATGGAATAGAAGTTTTTCATTGCCTAAGCTGAGTGAAATTAGCAATGATAAAAAGTCTACACGTCATGTAGATATAGTGATTATAGACCCGAATAGTGAGACGAGTTGTTTGTACTACTCACAATTTGGTCATGCAAATCGAGATAAAGGTGGTGAAGTAAAAAATATTCACGATGTGCGAGTCGAGTTGATTACAACTTACTTGTGCTGTGTCAAAGAGAATATGTCGCCTTTTATGGAAGTTAATCTTTATTTTACGGAAAATATTTCTTTATTTAGATACGATATATCAGACAATGGAATCCTACTTTCTAAACCCTACAAAGGTGATCCTGCGCTCTACTTCCCTAAGGGGACTTTTTTCTATGATTCTTATAAGCAGGAGTTTAACATAGCTAAAGATCAAGCAGATAGAGTTGACTTGGAAAGAATTGAAGTTCTAGATTACGAATCAGTCAAGCACCTATTATTGAAATCCGATATATTTGACGATTACTTGGATGAAAGTTTTGTAAATGTGGTATGGGATTCTTATAAAAAGATGACTATCCCATATTAGTGTCTTGGTATTTTATAAGTGCCCTCATATCGCACCCATTCCCGATAAAACCCGTCCAGTCGTTCTGTCTCGTTGAGGTGTGATGCCTCGGCGAGGCGTTCGCGTGCGTCTGTAGGCAGCATGGCGATGCGGGCGTCGAGGTCGTGAGCGTGGCGTGGGTTGCGGTATTCGAGGTCCAGCCCGAGCGGAGCGGTGGCGAGGCCGACGAGGACATGCCCGTGGCGGTGGGCGATGGAGACGTAGAAGCCTGCCGGTAGCGCAGGGTGGTGGGGCGCCTGGCCGCGCGGTGACCAGTCGGCCAGCGCAAGCTGGATGCCTTGAGCAGCGGCGAGTTCACCGAGTAGCACGCGGGCGAGGTGCGATTCGGCTTCTCGTTGCTGGCGACGACGGGCCTTGGCGGATGATACGGGGGGGGCTGCGTTATCCACATCCGGATGTCGAGCGCGCAGCGAGCGACGGCGGGAAGCCTCAGCCGAGGAGTTGATAGAGGGAGCAGCCAGATCAGCACAAACCGCGGGCAGCACACAGGCCTCGGCCAGCCACAGGCGGGCTGGCCGAGGGGAAGATTCAGAGCAGGGATTTGGCAAGGTGCAGGCAGTGCCGCCAGTCGCAGACGCCAGGGAAGCGGCGAGGGCGTGGGGATCATGCGAGATCAGCGGCTCGCCGTTGGACAAGTCGGCGCTCGGCGAGCCCGTGCTCAGCGAAGCGGTGTCATCTGATGCAGCACGCCCCAGCACCACGCAGCGGTAGGCGGGGTGATCGGTCGGGCGCACCGCAGGCTCGTCTGCCAAGTTATCCTCAACCGGCTCGCCTGCTTCACGCACATCCTTGCCTTGCCTGGCCGTCATGATGGCGAATCAGTTCTTCGGATGCAGGATCACCAGATCCCCACGCAGCGCGACGCCCGCGACGATATTGCCTGCGTGGCACTCGTACTTCTCGCTGCTGGAGTAGGGCACCTTGTCATAGTCGCTGCGGATGTTGATGACCGCATTGGCCCCGTATTCGCGCGCCTTTTCCTGCAGCGCACGCAGCGCCGACAGGAACACCCAGCGACAGGCTTCCGCATCGCTCTTGTTGGTCGCGTTGGTCTTCGGGTTCACCCGCGCCCAGCCGCGCTTCTCGATTCGCTCGTAGGGCTGCTTGTCACCGAAGAAGAAGGCCACGTCCTTGCCCAGTCGCTGACTGGCCGCGGTGCTGGCCATCACCGGCATGATCGGCAGGAAGTGTTGCGTGTCCCGCGCCTCTGCCGGTGCGGAGGCCAGCAGACTGGCAGAGCCGATCACCAGGGCGGCGCCCATTGCCATGCCTCGTGCAGAGCGAATGGCACGCAACACCCAAGGGAATGACTGAGCAACGGATGACGCCATGTGAAACCCCTCCTTACCGTGTGATTGACTGGCTCGAGGCCAGCGAATATCGCCGTCAGACAGCCAGAGGCGTGAGCCAATCACACCATAGACCATGCAGCGGGCGCGTATCTTGCGCCAGAACTGACCCGCTGCAAAGTCGTCTGGTAGCGACAGTCGTGCGCCAGCTCGCTCGCAGTGCAGTCACTCCTGCCAGCGACGCAGAATCAGCGAGGTATTGATGCCGCCGAAGGCGAAGTTGTTGCTCATCACGGTGTCCGTCTCGATCTCGCGGCCTGCGCCGGTGAGGTAGTCGAGCTGCGCACAGCGCGGGTCGAGACTGGTGAGATTGGCGGTGCCGTGGAACCAGCCCTCACGCATCATCTCGATGGCGATCCAGGCTTCCAGCGCGCCACAGGCGCCCAGGGTATGACCGGTGAAACTCTTGAAGGCGCTGATCGGCGTGGAATCGCCAAACACCGCATGGGTGGCATGGCTCTCGGCGATGTCACCGCGCTCGGTGGCGGTGCCATGCGCGCTGACATAGCCGATCTCCGAGGCCTCGACACCGGCATCCTCCAGCGCCATGCGCATTGCGGCTTCCATCATGTTGGCGTCCGGCTGGGTGACGTGACGGCCATCGGAATTGGTGCCGAAGCCGAGAATCTCGGCGTGGATGGTCGCGCCGCGCGCCAGGGCGTGCTCCAGCTCTTCCAGAATCAGCGTACCGGCACCCTCACCGATCACCAGGCCATCACGTTCGGTATCGAAGGGCCGCGGTGACAGGTCCGGGCGCTCATTGCAGGTGCTGGTGGCGAACAGGGTATCGAACACGGCGGCGTCTGCGGCGGACAGCTCCTCGCAGCCACCGGCGACCATCGCGGTCTGGCGGCCGAAGCGGATCGCCTCATAGGCGTAACCGATGCCCTGACTGCCCGAGGTGCAGGCGCTGGAGGTGGTGTGAATCCGCCCCTTGATGCCGAGGAAGACGCCGATGTTGACCGGCGCGGTATGCGCCATCATGCGGATATAGGAATTGGCGCTGAGGCCATCGGTGGAGTGGTTGATCAGCATGTTGCCGAAGTCGGCCACCGCGTCCGGCTCACCGGCCGAGGCGCCGTAGGCGATGCCCATCTGGCCGCTTTCCTTGAGCGGGCTGTCACTCAGTCCCGCGGCTTCTAGCGCCAACTCGCTTGAGCGGGTCGCCAGCTGTGCCACACGGCCCATGCTGCGTAGCGCACGGCGGTTGTAGTGCTTGGGCAGTGCGAAATCGCTGACCGGCGCGCCGAGACGCGTGTTCAGGCCGTCGTACTTGTCCCAATCCTCGATATAGCGAATGCCGGTGCGCCCGGCGGCCAGATTGGCGCGCAGGGTCGGCCAGTCATTGCCGATGGGCGAGAAACCATGCATGCCGGTGACCACGACACGTCTGCCGCGCAGTGCGTGAGAGGAAGCCGTCATCAGAACATCCCCCCGTTCACCGCGATGGTCTGGCGGGTGATGTAGCCGGCGTCCTTCGAGCACAGGAAGGCCACGGTGGCGGCGACTTCCTCGGCTTCCCCCGCGCGGCGCATGGGAATCATCTTCAGCGCCTCTTCCATCTCGACGCCTTCGGTCATCTCGGTGGTGATGACGCCCGGTGCGACGGCATTGACGGTGATGCGGCGCTTGGCCAGCTCCACCGCCAGCGCCTTGACCGCGCCGATCAATCCCGCCTTGGCGGCGGAATAGTTGACCTGCCCCCGATTGCCCATCATGCCCGACACCGAGGACATCACGATGATGCGCCCCGGCTTGCGACGGCGTACCAGCGGCATCGAGAGCGGCTTGATGACGTTGTAGAAGCCATCGAGGTTGGTGCGGATCACGCTGTCCCAGTCTTCGTCGGTAAGCGCCGGAAAGGCGTTGTCGGCATGGATACCGGCATTGCAGATCACGCCGTAGTAGCAGCCGTGCGCCTCGATATCCGCTTCGAGCGCATTGCGCGCGGCTTCTCGGTCGGCGACATCGAAGCTCAGGATGCGCGATTCACCGCCCAGGGCGCTGATCTCACGCGCGACCTCCTCGGCAGCGTCGCGGCGCGAGCGACAATGCAGCACCAGGTTGTAGCCTTCGCGGGCCAGACGCAGCGCGATGGCGCGGCCGATACCCCGGCTGGAGCCGGTGACCAGAATCCACTCGCGCGCTTCAGGGGCGGCGGTGGCAGTTTCAGTAGCGGGGGGGGTGACAGACATCAGACATTACCTTGCGATGAGGCACCGGCAGCATCCTGCTGTCCGGGTGAGGATTCTTGTGCGGTCTCTTGCGTAGACGCCGCAGAGGGCAGCGCCTCGGGCGCCGGCTCGAAGACATTGACGCCGGCACGCGCGACGGTGGCGCCGTGCTCGTCGCTGATGGTGGCCTCGAAGGCGCCCAGACCGTTGTCAGCGCGATAGTCGAGCTGAACATGAATCTGCCAGCGACAATCGCAGGAAAAGGCGGCGACTTCGCTCTCATAACGGCGACTCCCAAGCAGAAAGCCGACTCGTGGTGGCTGGCCGCTGCGTGCGGCCTGCAGGCCCGACCAGGCAGCGATGGCCTGCGCCATCCACTCAAGCCCGACCCAGGCGGGGATCACGGTCTGCCCGTCGGCGTTGTGCTCGGCGAACAGGTTGTCTGGCGTCGGGGTGATGTCGGCGCTCAGCGAATGCTCGTCACAGCGCAGCACGTTATCCAGCAGACACATGCCGGCATCATGGGGCACATAGGGGCCAATGGCGCAGGGCATGGCGGGATAGCCCGCCTCACGGGGCTGCACATCAGAGTCAGCAATGGAAACTGAGTCGGTGCTCGGGGTCAGCATGCAGAGGACTCCGGGTCGGTGGTGTGGCGCTCCAGCACCAGCGAGATGTTGTTGCCGCCGAAGGCGAAGGCATTGCTCATCACCCGCAGTGGCGGGGTCTCGGGACGGTCACGATAGACGATGTTGAGCGTAGGCAGCGTCGGGTCCAGTGCCTCACGCGGCGTGGCATGCGGCGGCAGGCGACCATGTTCCAGCGCCAGCCAGCAGAATGCGGCTTCCAGCGCACCGCAGGCCCCCAGCGTATGGCCGGTGAGGGCCTTGGTCGAGCTGACGGCGGGCAGACGGGGCTCGTCGGTATCAGAACCGGCATCAGAAACGCTGTCAGAACCGGCATCAGAACCGGCATCCCTGCCGAACAGGCGGCTGATGGCGAGGCTTTCCATCGCATCATTCAGCGGCGTGGCGGTGCCGTGCAGGTTGATGTAGTCGATCTCGCCGGGGGCGCGGCCGGCACTGGCGAGTGCGCCGCGCATGGCGGCCTCGGCGCCGCTGCCATCGGGGCAGGGCGCGGAAATATGGTGGGCATCGCTGGATTCACCGACGCCGGTCAGCTGTACGCCGCCTTGCTCCGGGGTGACCACGAACAGCACCGCGGCCTCGCCCAGGTTGATGCCATCGCGCTCGGCCCCCAGCGGCAGGCTCTCCTTGCGGCTGACGGCCTCAAGGCTCATGAAGCCTTTCACCGTCATGTGACACAGGCTGTCGGCGCCACCGGCGATCACCGCATCGCATTGGCCGGAGGCCAGCAGGCGGCGTGCGCTGGCCAGGGCCTTGGCGCTGGAGGTGCAGGCGGTGGACAGGGTGTAGATCGGCCCACGCGCGCCGCTCATCCAGGCGACACACTCGGCGGGTGCGCCCAGTTCCTGGCGACGATATTCAAAGCTCTGCGGCCAGCTGTCGGCGCTCGGCGTGCCCTGGGCGACGGCGGCGCGCTGGGCGTCCATCGCGGCTTCCGTCTCGCCGATGCCGGAGGTACTGGTACCCAGCACCACGCCGATGCGCTCTGGGGCGATGCCCTGACGCTTGAGAGCCTCAAGCTCCGGTGCCAGCTGCTCAAGCGCGGTGGCCAGCAGGCGGTTGTTGCGTGAGCGTAGCGGGGCCGGCCAGTCGCTGTCATCCACCAGCCGCGCGGTGACGCGTCCCAGTGACAGCGGCGTGCCGGGGCTGAAGTCATCGCTGACACGCAGGCCACGGCTGGCGCTGAACAGCGCACTGCTGATCAGGCCGTGGTCCGCACCCAGCGGGCAGACGATGCCGGGGCGTGACAGGCGGCAGGCGTTGCCAGTGTCGCGGCCCTTGGGGGTTGCGGTGGCCACGGTTGCAACAGATTCAGTCATGCGCGGGAGCTTCCGGTGAGTCGTCAGAATCGTTCTGTGTACTGGGCGCTGCCAGCGGTTCCAGCGTCAGCTGCATGTCGGCTGCCGGGTCGCGCAGCGTCACGCGGCCGCTGGCATCGCGGCTCAGCTCGGCGATGGTCACACCATCATGTGTGATGATGCGCTGCGCGGGCTGGCGGCGTTGCTGCCAGTCGCCGCGTTGTACCAGTTGCCAGCCTGTGTTCGCAAAGGCGTCATCGATCGCGTCCTTTGGCCAGTGCACCCAGGCGATACGCCGTGCCAGCCAGTCGGCGGTGAAGGGCAGCTTCTTGAGCACCTCGGGGCGTGCCTTCTCGAAACGATTGCCATCGGCGTCATGCACCAGCGTCAGCAGGCGTTGGCCCTGCACGCTGAGCATGACCAGCCGCATGGCCTCGGGCGATTGGCGTAGTACGCCGATGAGAGGCGGCAGATTGTGCTCCTGCGCACCCTCGCCATCGACTGCACGCTGTGCGCTGTCATCACTCTCTATACGCGCCACACGCAGAATCAGACGTTGGGTGCTGGTCTGCTCGAGATTCGCCAGCGCCGGCATCGGGCTGGCAGCCTCCAGCGGCTTTGGGGCGAGCAGGCTGCAGCCGCTCAACAGCAGCGTGGCGGCCACGGCAAGGCTGGCCAGCCCGAGGCGGCTGCTCAGCCCTGATGAACGCAGCCCGACTGAGCGCAGCCTTGCTGAACGCAGCCCGGTGAAAACAACGTGAGAGGCGAAAGAGATGTTTTTCATGACGCTACTTTACCTGTTCTCGCCGATGCTTGCTGCGCGGCCGAAGGCGCTGAGGCCAGCGAGTGAGTCGCTTTCCGGCTCCGCGTCAGGCGCGAGTGTCTGCTCGGGCGCGGTCAGCCTGGCAAGGGCCGTCAGGCGGCGGCGACTGGCGCTGACAAAGGGGTTGGCCGTGTCCCAGGCGTAACCGGCGAGCACCGAGCTGATCATCTGGCGAATCCGTGCATGCGGCTCGGGATGATAGATGATGTCGGTCAGACGGCTGTCGTACCAGGCGGTGACGAATTCGCGGAAGACCTCGATGCCACGGCGCAGCGGCTGCTCGTATTCGCTGGCCCAGTCGGGGCGCTGCTCATCGCGGGTCGCGGTAAGCTCACGCGCGACCAGCGGCGCGGCACGCAGCGCCGATTCCAGCGCGATGGTCACGCCGGAGGAGAATACCGGGTCCAGAAATTCTCCGGCATTGCCGAGCAGCGCATAGCCCGGGCCATGCAGGCGACTGACATCGGCGCTGTAACCGCCCAGTGACTGCACGGCGTTGGCCGGTCGAGCCTCACGCAGCAACTCCGCCAGGCGCGGTTCTTCCATCACCCACTGCCACAGGCGTGTCTGCGCATCGTCCTCGGCGGCAGGCTCGATCAGCTCGCGCGGGCCGACCACGCCCAGCGAGGCGCGGCCATTGGCGAAGGGAATCAGCCAGTACCACACATCGGGATGCGTCGGATGCGAGGCGATCAGGATATTGTCGCGACGATAGCCCTCGGCGGGCGGCGCGAGGTCGGCGATGCCATCGTGGACATGGCCGAACAGCGCCATGCGCGGCTCCAGGCGCGGGTCACGCTCAAGGGATTCGAGGCGCGCCAGCACGCGGCCATAGCCGCTGGCATCCAGCACGAAGGCAGCCTCAAGCTCACGGCCATCCGCCAGCGTGAGGCGCGGCCCCTGCGCATGGCCGGTGACGTCGCTCTGCGCGGGGCGGGCGGGAGTGAAGCCCGTGACCGTGACGCCGAATTCGACCTCGGCGCCCGCCGCCCGCGCGCCCTCGATCAAGCGCTGATCGAAGTCGGCGCGCTCCACCTGCCAGGTGGTGCCGGGGCCGTCGCTGAACTTGTCGCGGAAGTCGATCACGCGATGCTCGCCGCGGCGGGTGAAGGCCGCGCCGGTCTTGCGCTGATAGCCACCGGCGGCCGCGGCCTCCATCAAGCCGCAGGCCTCCAGATGCTGCATGCAGCGTGGCAGCAGGCTCTCGCCGATGGAGAAGCGCGGGAAGTGGCTGCGCTCCAGTACGCGCACCGCATGGCCCGCGCGTGCCAGCCACGCTGCCGCCGCCGCGCCGGCGGGCCCGGCGCCGATGATGATGACTTCCTTGCGTGATGGGTTGTTGCTGCGATCTGCCGATTCCATGGCATCGTCCCCTGTTGTTGTCGATATCATTATCGTTATGTGTACTTGTTGCGCTGCGTTCCCTGCGGCTTGCTTGCCTCTCGCTCATGGCTCGCCTCAACTGCGCGCGAAGGGCACCAGGCTCCAGGTGGCGCTCAGCCCCAGCAGGCAGGCCAGCCCCAGTGCCGCCAGCGCCGGTGTCTGACTGAAGCTCAATAACCCGAAGGCTAGCAGGCTGGAGGCGCACGACAGCGAAATCGCCAGCAGGCTGGCCTGCGATGCACGGCTGGCGCTGGTCTGTGCTGCATCTGACGCTGTAGCTGATAAAGAGCGGCGCGCGGGATGCTCGGCACAGAAGATGCCCGCATCCAGGCCAATCCCCAGTACCAGCAACAGGCCCAGCAGGTGGAAGAGGTTGAGGCCGACGCCTGCCAGCGTCAGGGCCGACAGCGTCAGTATCAGTCCGCCCAGCGGCGGCAGCAGGGCTCGCCAGGTGCTGCGACGATAGCGCAGCGCCAGCAGCAGGCTGATCAAGACCACCGCGCCGCCGACCAGCCAGGCCATCTCGCTGCGAATCCTGCCCAGCGTCGTCGAGAGCCTGGCGACCTGATCGACATACTCGAGGCTGTCGTCATCCACGGCGAGGCGCGCAAGCGCTTCACTGCCCGCAGCCGTGACATCGCCGAAGCGCACGATACCGATGGCGGCGCTGCGCGAGTCGAGCCACAGTCGCTGGCCCATCTCGCCGGCGGGCAGTGCGACCCAGCCCGCCGGGCGCAGCGGGTGGGCGTCTGCGATGGCCTGCTCGGCACGCTTGACCAGCTCGGGCGGCAGGCCTGCGGTGCTCAGCACCCGGGGCAGCAGGTTGCGGGTGCGCTCACGCATGGCGCCGAGGTTGGCCTGCTGCTGCGCAAGCGTCGGCAGTTGCTGAGCGAGGCTCGCCCAGTGGCCCAACTGCTGTTGCGCATTCAGTCGCTGGAAGGTGCCTTCCAGCGCATGTAGGCGCGTGAGCAGGGCGGCGTCGGTCTCGGCCTGCACGATCAGGTAGCGCAGGCCGTCCGGTTCGGCGAGCAGGCGCTGCACCTCGCGTTGTTCGTCAATCAAGGCCTGCGGCGACGGATTCAACTGAGTGAGTCGGTCATCGCTGCGCAGTCCGTAGAGGCTTGCCAGCGCGGCCAACAGCAGCAGGCCCAGCGCCTGCCAGCTGCGCCTGCCGGGAATGGCGCGCGCCAGACCTCCTGCGGCGCGGGCGGCGGGGGAGTCCTCGCGGGTGGCCTGCGCCGGCAGTGGCAGTTGCGGCAGCCACAGGCGCACGCTCAGCCAGGCACCGATCAAGCCGAGTGCGGCGAACATGCCCATCTGACGCAGACCGGGCATCGGTGTCAGGGTGATGGCCAGATAGGCGGCGAGGCTGGAGCACAGCCCCAGCGTCAGGCCCGGCCACAGCGCGGTGAGCCCGCCACGGCCATTCGTCGCCAGACGGCGCATGCATTCCAGATGCAACACGTAATCGATGGAGATGCCGATCAGGCTGGCGCCGAAGGCCAGCGTCAGCACATGCAGGCTGCCGAAGGCCCACCAGGACAGCGGCAGCGCGAACAGCACGCCCGTTGCCACCGGCACCAGCAGCAACGGCAGCCGCCGTGGGGTGCGGAACACCGCCCATAGCAACAGCAGCACGCCGATCAGCGAGCCGAGCCCGATGGTCGACATCTCCTGCTTGGCCTGCCGCGCGCCGTTGCTGGCATGGAAGACCAGCCCGGAGCGCAGCAGCCGGATGTCGGGATAGTCGGCCTTCACGCCATTCACGGCCTGTTCCAGCGCCTGCTGGTCACTCATCGCGTAGGCGCTGCCCGTCAGGGTGGCGCTGATCAGGCGATAGCCGTTACCGGGCTGCTCACCGCTTGATGTCGGCGCGCGCAGCAACAGCTGGCCGCCGGACAGCGACAGGTTGGCGGGCGTCAGCCAGCTCTGCCAGGCGCCGGCAAGCCCGAAGGGATCGCGGATCAGGTCGCGCTGGCCGCCGGGCTGGAACAACTGCCTGAGCGCGCGCGCCTGCCAGTCATCATCACTCAGGCCGGCAAGCGACGGGGCGATCAGGGCCGGCTGGACCTCTGCCGGCAGGCGCAGGCTTTCGAAGCTCTTGCCGTCATCCAGCCTCGCGATGGGCGCGAGCGCCTGCCGCAGCGCCCGGGCGGCAGCGTCACGCTGCTTTCGTGCGGCGGCGCTGGCATCGCGACTGCCGACCAGAATCACCAGCCGGTTGGCGGTGTCATCCAGCGATTCGGCGCGCGCCGCCAACGGGCTGCGCTCCTGCTCCGGCAGCATGGCGGTGATGCGGGTGTCGACCGCCCCGCGCCATGGGCTCTGCGGGACGATCTTCGCGGCCAGCAGCAGGGCGCACAGCAGCAGGGCGGCGGCCCACAGCCAGCGCCAGACGGCACGATCCAGCCCCTTGCGCGGCTCATGGCTGGGTGATGTCATCGCTCGCAGTGACCGCCGGCGGTGAGGGCCAGCTCCAGGCGGTCACCGTCGCCGCTGTCGAGGTTCACGTGTTCCAGCCAGCTGCCACCGTCGATCTCGAGGCGCTCGATGGCCTCGGCCAGGCGAGCATCGTTGGGCGTCAGGCTGGCCTGCCAGTCATCCGGCGTGCCCGTCAACGTGAGGGAGAAGTGCTCCTCCAGCGCCTGCCAGTCGCCGTGGAAGAAGCTGATCAGCAGTTCCGCCATCGCCTGCTGGTCGGCCGGCAGCGGTTCGCCATTCGGGCCTTGGCTGGCATCGGGGCGCATCTCGAGACGGTCTTCAATCGGCGAAGTGGTTTCCCACACCAGCCCTGCGGGCGCGTTCGGGTCGCCGATCAGACGGAAATGACCCCGGCTCTCGAGCTCTGCACCGACATCCTCGAGCCAGCGCGTCTGCTGGAAATCACCGCAGACAGGGGCGGTACGTGCCAGCTGTTGCGTCAGGGCACGGGCGTCGAATCTGGCGTCTGAGTCGCTGGTCCCTGAGGCACTGGTCTCGGATGCGCTGACCCAGGGGGCACCGGCAGTCAGCAGCAGGGCAGTGGCGGCAATGGCAAGGCGTGACGTCATCACGGCGTTCCTTGTGTCGGGTTCGGGGTGGCAGGCGCTTCTTCGTCGCTGGAGCGTGACTGACTGACCTGCCAGGCGGCGAGCCGCTCACTGAGCGCGGCGGGCGAGGCCAGCAGCATCTCGCCATCCTCCAACCCGACGGCGACCTGCACGCTGTAGCCACGGGTCAGGCGCTTGCCGCTCTCGACATCGCGGATCACGTAGTCGAGCTTGAGGCGGTTTTCCCACTCGCGCAGCCGCGCGGTGACGGCGATACGCTGGCCGAAGCGCGCCGGGCCGGCATAGCGCAGGCGCAGGTCGATCACCGGCCAGGCGTAGCCGGAATCGCGCATCTGCGGGTAGTTGTAGTCGAGCATGTCGAGCAGCTTGCAGCGGGCGATCTCGAGATAGCGCACGTAATGGCCGTGCCAGGCGACTTCCATCATGTCGACGTCGTGGAAGGGCACTTCCATCTCTACCGTGGCGGTCGGCATCGGGGTGTCTGTGGGCTGATTCATGGCTTGTCTCTCGCTCAAGGCTGCCTCGTTCATGGCTTTTTCCTCGCTCAAGGCTGTCCGCTCGCTCATGCGTTGGCCTCGTCTGCGCTCAGGGCCCAATGGCGCTCACGGATGCGCGCGCACAGCAGGCGCAGGTCGGCTTCCAGAGCGCGATCTTCCTCGAGGGGCGCGATGTCTTCACGCAGCTCGCGGGTGAAGGCGGCCAGCCTGGGCGGCGTGGCGGCCTGGCCCGTGATGTCGGCGCGCTGTTCGCTGCCCTGCACGGCGGCGTGCAGGGTGGCGGCGGCGACCTGTTCCACCAATGTCAGCACGCGCAACGCATCCCGCGCGGCGATGGTGCCCATGCTGACCTTGTCCTGATTGTGGCACTCGGTGGAACGCGAGAAGACGCTGGCGGGCATGGTCAGCTTGAGGGCTTCCGCCGTCCAGGCCGAGGCGCCGATCTGCACTGCCTTGTAGCCATGATTGAGCGGCGCGCGCTCAGGCGTGGCACCGCTGAGATTGCTGGGCAGGCCACGGTTGTAGCGGCTGTCGACCAGCAGTGCCAGCTGGCGGTCGAGCAGGTCGGCCAGGTTGGCGACCGCCGTCTTGAGGCTGTCCATCACCATTGCCACATGGCCGCCGTAGAAGTGGCCGCCGTGGAGAATCTTGCCGGCCTCGACATCGATCAGTGGATTGTCGTTGGCGCTGTTGAGCTCGGTCTCCAGGAAACTGCGCCACCAGTGCAGGCTGTCCTCGACCACGCCGATGACGTGGGGCGCGCAGCGCGTCGAGTAGCGGTCCTGCAGGCGCGGTGAGTTGATCGGCGTGGCATCCACTTCCGGCGCCGCCGGGTGGGCCAGATCATCGCGCAGCCACTGGGCCACGCGGGCCTGGCCGGGATGCGGCTTGGCGGCGAACAGGTCGGCATCGAAGTGATAGGGGTTGCCTTCCAGCGCCTGCACGCTGAGCGCGGTGATGCGTGCGCTCAGGCGGCTGAGGTAGGTGGTGCGGCCGTAGGCCAGCGCGGCGAGGGCCGTCATCACGGCGGTGCCGTTCATCAGCGCCAGACCTTCCTTGGGGCGCAGCACGTAGGGCGTCAGGCTGTGAGCCGCGAAGACCTCCGCCGTCGGGCGCAGCGCGTGGGGCTGGCCTGCGCCGGGGCGCACCCAGACCTCACGCTCGCCACACAGCACGGCGGCGACATAGGACAGCGGGGTGAGATCGCCGCTGGCGCCCACCGAGCCTTCCTCGGGAATGCGCGGCAGGATGTCGTGATTGAGCAGCCACACGAGGCGCTCCAGCAGCGCCATGCTGACCCCGGAGACACCACGGCACAGCGAGACGAGGCGCACCATCACCACCGCGCGACTGCTGACCACATCCAGGTCCGCGCCCATGCCACAGCCGTGGAAGGTGTAGAGGTGGCGCGGCAGGGCTTCGAGGTCCTCTGCCCCCTGCACGGCTCGCGTCACGGAATCGCCGTAACCGGTGGTGACGCCGTAGACCACGCCTTCCTCTTCCAGCAGGCGTTCCAGCAGGGCCGGGCCGGCCTCGATACGGGCGCGGAAGGCGGCATCCGAGGTCAGGCGCACCTCACGGCGGCCTTCGGCGACATCGATCAACTGCTCGAGGGTGATATCACTGCCGTCGAGAATCAGGGCGGAGGCAGAGGTGGCGGGCTGTGACATGACGAGGTACCTGGCGAAGAGAGAAGCGTGACAATGCGCTGAACGTGAAGGCCGAACAAGGTGAAGGCTGCGTAGCCGGGCGCGAAGCAGCGTTGTCGCAGGCCCGGCGCGGATCAGGCGTCCTGTTTCGGAGCCGACGTGCTGTCTGGATTCGACGTGCTGTCTGGCGCCTGATGCCAGAAATCGAAGAAGTTGAACCACTGCAGTGGATGGTGCTTCACGCGCGCTTCCAGATGACGGGCGTGGCGCTGCATGGCCTGCTGGATCCACGCCTCGCGACCGCTGCGCTTGACGGCGCGGCTGTCATCGAAGGGCGCGAAGTCGACCCGGAAACGCGGATGGGCGCCGCCCTGTTCGCGAATGCAGCTCAGGGTATAGACGTGACAGCGCAGCAGCGCGGCCAGCATGAAGGGCCCCTGGGGGAAGGGTGCGGGCTGATTGATGAAGTCACAGTGCAGCACGCGCGGTGAGGCCGCGGCACTGGCCGGTGACGCGGGTCGGCTGCCTTCTGCCGTGTTGGCTTCTACCGAAGGGGAATCTGCCTTGGTATCGTCGAGCGTGGGCGGAATCGGCACGCGGTCGGCGGCGATGACCACGAAGCCGCCGCGATTGACGCGATCACCCAGCGCCATGGCGGTGGCAGGCGTGATCTCGCTGACCTCGATCATCTGCGGCGGCTTGCGGCCGGTGGCCTGCTCCAGCAGTTGATTGAACTTCTCGGCATGGCGCGTGTGTACCAGCGCGCACAGGTCGATGTCGTGGCGCTCACCGATGGCATTGATCACATCCAGATTGCCGTGGTGGGCGACGAGGATGATGCCGCCCTCGCCCCGCAGCGCAGCGTCGCGCAGGTCTTCCGGGCCGGTGCCGGTCAGCGAGGACAGCGGGATCTCGCCGCTCCAGGCCGAGACCTTGTCCATGATCGCCTCACCGAACTGCATGAAGTGGGCAAAGCTTCTTGTCCACAGGCGCACGCCGCCAAGCTCTGGCTCAAGACGCTTGAGGAAGTCGAAGGAGGCCCGGCGCGCCACCCCGCGCAGCAGGAAGTACCACACCAGCACCGGGAACAGCGCGATACGAAACGGCCAGGCACCGAGGCGACGACGAATCGTCACCATCAGGCGCATGCCGGTGGTGGAGCCGGTTTCCGACAGGCGTGCCCAATGGGTCATTCGTGTTTCCCCTTCGCGTCGTCAGGCTGCGAGGGGCGGCTGACATGAGTGGATGTTGTCTTGCGATTGCGTCCCGACAGCGTGCGCCAGGCAAGTTTCGGCGAGCGCAGCAGCATGCCGAGGAACAGTCGCGTGTGCATGGCGCTGATCAACAGATTGTCGTGACCGGGGCGGAAGTGGCTGACGCCTCCGGTGGGATAGCTGACATGCACCGGCAGGTTGGCGACCTCGCCATCGGCCCAGTACCAGCGCACCAGCACCTCGGTGTCGAAGGACATGCGGTCGCCACAGTCATGACGTGCCAGCAGCCGGTTGGTGGCGGCCAGCGGGTAGAGGCGCACGCCGCACATGGTGTCGCGGATGGCCAGCGACAGGGTGTTGATCCACACCCAGATGTGCGAGGCGTAGCGGCCATAGAAGCGGATGCGCGGCACGCTGGCGTCGTATTGCGGATAGCCGATCTGCAGGCAGTCGGGGTTTTCCTGCATGCCGTTGAGGAAGGCGGGCAGATCGCTGACATCGTGCTGCCCATCGGCGTCCACCTGCAGGGCATGGGTGAAGCCGAGCTGCTCGGCAGCCTGCAGCCCACTGCGCACGGCAGCACCCTTGCCGCCATTCTGCTCGCGACGCACCAGGTGATGACCCTCGGCTGCCAGCTGATCCAGCACCTCGGCGCAGGGCGCGCTGCAGCCATCATCCACCAGTACGATGGGCAGCCCGAGCGGTGTCAGACCCGCACACACGCCGGCGATGGTGGCGGGGTGGTCGTAGACCGGAATCACCACGCAGGCGCGCAGTGGCGACTCGCTGACGGGGGGAGAGGATGTGTGGCCGGTCATCGGCGCCTGGGGTTGGCTCATGACGCCTCCGGTGTGGATGTCGTCTGGGGTGAACTGAGTGGCGAACTGAGTGGCGGACTGAGAGGTGTGTCATCGGTTTCAGCACCGTAGCGCAAGCGGCCGCTGGCATGCAGGCCTGCGCGGGATTCCAGGCGGAAGTCGACGCGCAGGCCGTGGCTGTCGGCTACCAGTGTCGCGGCCAGCGTGAAGCGCATGCCCGGCAGCAACAGGTTGGAGAACTTGATGCGCTCCAGACGCTGAAAACGGCTTTCCTCCACGCCGACACCCGCCAGGCGCAGGCGGCGGCCGAGATCGCGTGCCCACTTGAGCATCACCACGCCGGGCACCAGTGGCTGGGTGGCGAAATGCCCTTCGAGGTAGCACAGGCTGTCGGGTACCTCGGCTTCCAGCGTCAGCTGCTGCGCGCCGCTGGAGGTTTCGCCCAGCCAGCGTGGCAGACGATGATCGTCGAGATCGGCAAACAGCCGTGCGACGGAGTCCGCCGTGAACTTGCCCTGGGCATTCAGTGGCAGGCGCGTGACGAAGCGCCAGTAGCGCGGCAGGGCGATGCGCTCGAAGCCCGGCATCAGTGCACGCCGCAGACGCGCGATCAGGTCGTGGCGACTGGCGTGGTCCTGCGGCAGCGCGCTCTCCTCCATCACCACCACCGCGCCCAGGCGATGCTCGCGAGTGGGCATCGGCAGGCAACGTACCTCCAGCACCTCCGCTTGCTCGCTCAGGCAGCGCTCCACCGCGCTCAACGAGACCCGCTTGCCGGCCAGCTTGACCAGACGATCACTGCGCCCCAGCAGCTGGAAGCGTGGCGCTTCATTCTGCTCGCCCTGCGACGGAGGCTCAGCCGCCACTGGCGCGGCGTTGTCGGCCTGCTGCCACCACTGGTCCGGCTGTTCCAGAAACGGCGAGCGCACGGCGAAGGCGGGCGAGAAGCGGAGTTCGACCCGCGGCAGCGGTGTCCAGTCGGGCGTCTCGTGCTGGCGGCGGTGTGCGATGCCGCCCGTCTCGGTGCTGCCGTAGATCTCGATCACCGGCGCCTGCAGGCAGTTCTCGGCGTGGCGGGCAGCCTCGGCCGGCAGCGGAGCACCTGAAGAGAAGACCCGCAACACCTGGGCGTTGTCCTTGGAGTTGTCCGCCACGCGGGGCTCGTCACTGGCCTGGGGCAGGCGCGCCAGCTGGGCCGGTGAGCTGACCAGCTGGCAGCGATACCCGAGGCCGGACAGCTGCGCGATGGCGGCGGCCAGCTGCTCCGGGTAATGACAGGCTTCGCTGAGAAACGGCACCCCTTCGCTCAGCGGGCGCAGCAGCGACACCAGCAGACCGTAGATGTGCTGATGGCTGACCTGACTGAGACTGACGGTGTCTGTGGTTGGCTCAGACGCTGGGTCAGCGTCTGGAGTGTCTGACGCCAGCGGCCATAGCGTGCGATGCACGGCCAGTTCGGCCTCGAGCTGATCGAAGCGCTTGGCGATGCGCAGCGGCTCGCCGGTGGAGCCGGAGGTGCAGAGCTCCAGCGCGAGACGCGCGCCGTCCGGCGTGATCTCGAACGGTGCATTCGGTGCAGCGGTAGAGCTGACAGTGCCGGGTCGCTCCGACGGCCAGCCATCGCCGCTGGCCTCGGGCAGCTTGCCATCACTGCTCTCGGCCAGGCGGGCCAGGGTGTCCGGGCGGTCATCTCCTGGCAGCACGGCGAGCATACCGCGCTCCCACAGCGCCAGCAGCTGCACGCAGGCACCAAGCGCCGTGGGCTGGAACAGCACCCAGCGCGCACCGGGCCGGCGGACAGCATGCGCAGCGGGCAGGTTGTCCAGCCACTGATGCCAGGCATCAACGCGTGCCATCAGCTCGGCACGACTCAGCGGGCGCAGCGGCTGACCGAGACTGGCCAGCCAGCAGGCCGGCGCCGCAGGCGCGAGTCGGGCGAGCTGGCGCCAGCCCTGATGGATGAGGGAGGTGGCGCGCTGGGCGGTGTCTTGCTCAGTGGCACGACTGGCAGGCTGGCGGGCATCAGACATGTGAGGCAGGCAACTCTTCAGAAAGTCGAATTCATCTGGGGGCGTATCACGCCGGGCGAATCCACGCCGGGCGAATCCACGCCGGGCGAATCCACGCCGGGCGTATCCACGCATGGACTCAGCTATCGATAGCCGAGCTCATCGATAGCCAAGCTCATCGAGGACCAGGTTCAGCCATCGGCGTGGCGCAGGCGACGGCGTACCAGCCATTCGCCACAGAACAGCAGCCCCATCAGCACGTAGCTCAACAGGCCGTTGTAGAGCGTCCAGGTCGCGAGGTCGGCATACAGCGCCGTGGCCGCGGCAACACTGGCATTGAAGACGAGGAAGCCGCACCACACTCGGGTGACCTTGCGGGTATAACGCACGCCTGCGGCGGGCAGATCAGGCTCCTTGAGACGTGCCAGGCGCTCGATGATCGGCATGCCACGCCACAGACTGGTGGCGAACACGCTGAGCATGGCCAGATTGACCAGCACCGGATAGGCGCGCAGCCCCAGTTCCGCCTCGCTGAGCAGGCTGATGGCGACCAGCAGCGCGGCCAGCGTCAGGCGCGGGAACCACGGCAGGGGCAGACGCTGGATCAGCAGGGCGCCCAGCGCGATCAGCGCCCACACCCAGGGCGAGACATGTCCGCTGGTCGCGTCGCCCGTCGGGTCTGCCGTCAGCCGCGAGAGCAGGGCATAGACCAGCAGCGGCCAGCATACGGCGGCCACCACGCCCAGCCCACCAAGCAGAAGCCTTGGCAGTGATGGGCGCCGCCTTCGACCAGAGGACAGTGATGTCATGCCTGGCGCTGCATCAGCTGCTCGACGGCGGTCACGACATCATCGAGGCTGCGAACGCTCTTGAAGTCATTGGCTTCGATGCGGCGGCCGGTGAACTTCTTGAGTTCGACCACCAGGTCCACCGCATCGATGCTGTCGATGTCGAGGTCTTCGTAGAGCAGTGCCTCGGGGTGGATGTCAGCGGCATCGATCTCGAACAGCTCGATCAGGGTGCTGCGCACATGGGCGTAGATCTCTTCGCGGGACGCGGTCTGTTGCTCAGCGCTCACGACGGGCCTCCACGAGTTCACGCAGGGCATTGAGGCTGGCGAAATGCGCGCGGGTGTCCTCGGCTTCGGCGTCCAGCGTGATGCCGTACTGCTTCTGCAGCGCGAGACCGAGCTCCAGGGCGTCAATCGAATCCAGACCCAGGCCGTCCACGAACAGCGGCTCATCGGCGACGATGTCGTCCGGCGTGATGTCCTCAAGCTCCAGGGTGTCGATGATCAGTTGCTTGAGTTCCAGTTCCAGCTTGGCGCTATCGCTCATGAGTATTCCTCGTGTCGGCGTACCGATAATGGCCGGTATGAATGGCAGCAGGCTTTATTAACGGCGGGAAGGCCGAATATCTTAATCACTTTTTTCTCGCTATCTGATCAACATCAAGATCAGGGCAGTACGGAGCAGAGCGCTGTCATGACTCGCGAATCCGTTGCTGGAAGGCGGCCAGTTCAGCGGCAAAGTCGCTGGCCAGGCGGCGCGTCAACTGGCGGGCATCGCGTGATAGCGGTATCTCATCCTCGGCTGCCGATGGCGGTGCGACATGCGCCGTCATGTCAGGCAGCACCTTGATGTTGAGCATCACCCGTCGGGCCGGGATGTGATACCAGGGCTCGCCCTTGGTCAGGGTGCTGGGCTGGCAGTCGATCAGCACGGGGGTGATCTCGCTTGGCGTGCGCAGCGCGATGTTGGCGGCGCCGCGGCGGAATTTCAGCGCCCGCCCGGGCACGCTGCGTGTGCCCTCCGGAAACAGGATCAAGGCATTGCCGCGCGCCAGGCTCGCGCCGGCGGCCTCGAGCACGCCCTGCGGCTCTTCATTGGTGATGTAGCCCGCGGCGCGGATGGGGCCACGGGTGAAGGGGTTGCGCGCCAGCCGCCCCTTGACCACGCAGTCGGCGTGGGGAATCAGCGCGAGCAGGAAGACCACGTCGATCAGTGTCGGGTGATTGGCCAGCACCAGCAGGCCCGGACGTTGCAGGCGCTCGCAGTCGTGCAGGCGATAGTCGAGCACGCCCAGGCCGCGCATCAGACCCACGAAGCCGCGCATGCAGTGATGGATGATGCTGCGCGCGAGCTTCTGTCGTTTCTCGGGGCGACGTACCACCAGTGTCAGCAGTGGCCACATTCCCCCCACCAGCAAGCCGCCCAGCCCGAAGGTCAGGAAGCTGAAGGCCGTGGCGATGCCACGCCACAGGCGTCCGAGGGGTGACGACAGCATGCGAGGCATCAGTCTGCTGGCGGCGTCGGTGAGGCGGCGTGAGCGCGGCTCAGCTGCCAGTGATGGCGGCGACAGGCGAGCGTCTCGGCCCCGGCCTGCTCGAGCCAGGCAATGACCTCGAGCGGCGTCGGGGCGCTGTCCGTCAACGATTCGCCAGGCGTGGCGCTCAACGTCCATGCGCTGTCATCGTCACTGCGGCGGCTCAGACGCAGGGCGACGGCGCTGGCGCACGCCGGGTAGTCACCGTGGTGCAGAAAGGCCTCCGGCGCGGCAATATCGGAGAACAGCACGATGACATCCTCGCGCTCACTCAGATAGCCGAGCGCCTCGCTCATCAGCGCCTCGAATTCGTTGCCGCAGGCGGCGAGGGCTTCCAGCGGCTGATGGGACTTGCCGGTGATCGAGTACATGCCCAGTACGGCGTTGTGCACCGAGAGCGAGAAGCGCGCCGGTGACAGGGCTTCGTCGGACTGGGTGGCGGCATCCAGCAGGGCGAGAATCTTGCCGGTATCGCCATGGCGCGAGGCATGGATGATGGGCAGGTCGGCGTCAGGGTCGAGCGCGAACAGCAGCTTGCAGCAGGCCTGGCCGACCGGGCTGAGTCGACGACGCTGCATGGCCGGGACTTGCTCGGCACGCGGGGAAGGGGTGATATCTACGCGGCTGTCGTGGGCGGTGCGGGTCGCACTCGCCTGCCAGGCTCGCCAATCAGTCAGACGCATGAGGTTCTTGTCCGTGAACGCATCGTTGCCATATTGGGGTCTCAGTGTACCGCACAGGGGTTGGGCAGCCCAACCGGACTCAGGCGTGTTGGCACTGAGCAGGCGGCGTGGCTACGCGTGTCGTTGGCAGGATAGCAGCTTGCAGGGCGGCACAAGGCGCCTGGCGTGAGGTGTCGGGGGTGGGGGCCGTGCAGTTGATCACCGCTGTGGCGGCGCTGGACAGCGGCGGAAGAGGGTGTAGGGTATCGCCGCACTGAGACTGGCGCCCGGGGCGCCATGGGCAAGAACGCTGAGGACGCACAATGATGACTGTCATCAACAGGTCGGTGGCATGAAGGCTGGCTCGCCGAAACGGCGGCGCAGACGGGAGCGCGCAGGGCAGGCGACCCGAGCGCACTCGCAGGCGCTGGTTCGCCTTCTTTCGCTCTCGGAGTGGTTGCCGGTCGTCCGGGTGCTCGGCCTGCTGCTGTGCGTGGTGGCCTTGATGATGCTGGCGCCCTTGCTGGTGCTGCTTGGTGAAGCGGATGCGGATGCCAGCGCCTTTCTGATCTCGCTGGGCATCACGCTCGGCTCGTCGGCCATCATGCTGACGGTGTCGCGCAAGGTGGAGCTGCAGCTCAAGCCACGCGCGATGTTCGTGCTGACGACACTGAGCTGGGTGCTGGTGTCGGCCTACTCGAGCCTGCCTTTGATCTTCGGGGCGACCCACCTGGGCGTGACCGATGCCGTGTTCGAATCGGTGTCGGCGATCACTACCACCGGTTCGACCGTGCTGTCTGACATCGAAGGGCTCTCGGATGGCCTCAAGCTGTGGCGTGGCCTGATGCAGTGGGTCGGTGGCATCGGCATCATCGTGATGGCGATCGCGATCCTGCCGTTTCTGAAGGTTGGCGGCATGCGCCTGTTCCAGACCGAATCCTCGGACTGGTCCGACAAGGTGCTGCCGCGCGCCGGTGGCGTGGCCAAGGCCATCGGCCTGGTCTACGTCGGGCTGACGTTGCTGGCCATCGGCTGTTACTGGCTCGGCGGCATGCACTGGCTGGATGCGCTGGTGCATGGCATGACGTCGCTGGCCACCGGTGGTTTCTCCAATTACGACAGCTCGATGGGCGTCTATTCCGACCGGCCCTATCTGCTGTGGATGGCGTCGACCTTCATGTTGCTGGGGGCGTTGCCCTTCGTGCTGTTCATCCGCGCCTGGCAGGATCAGGCCGGTGTCCTGTGGCGCGATGCCCAGGTGCGCGGCTTCCTGCGTCTGCTGGGGTGGGTGATCGCCTTGCTGACGCTGTATCGCGTCGTCAACGGCGAGGCCATCTTCACGGCGCTGACCCAGGTGACCTTCAATGTCATCTCGGTGGTGACGACCACCGGTTACGCCAGCGACGATTACAGTGCCTGGGGGCCCTTTGCGGTGGTGGCCTTCTTCTACCTGACCTTCGTCGGCGGCTGCAGCGGCTCGACCAGCGGCGGCATGAAGATCTTTCGCCTGCAGATCGGGCTGATCATGCTCGGCAACCATCTGCGCTCGCTGATCCATGCCAATGGGGTCTTCTCGCAGCGTTACAACGGCCGTGCGTTGCCCGATGAGGTGGTGCGCGCCGTGATCGCCTTCTCGTTCTTCTTCTTCATCACCATCGGTGGCCTGGCGCTGGCGCTGTCATTCATCGGGCTGGATCTGATCACCGCGGTGACCGGCGCCGCCACGGCCGTCACCAACGTCGGCCCGGGGCTGGGCGAGATCATCGGCCCGGCGGGCAACTTCTCGAGCCTGCCGGACAGCGCCAAGTGGTTGCTGTGCCTCGGCATGCTGATGGGGCGTCTCGAGATATTGACCGTGCTGGTGCTGTTCTCGCCCAGCTTCTGGCGCAAGTAGCGGCCCACGAAAAAGCCACCGTCGATTGACGGTGGCTTTTTCGTGACAGGTACAAGACTCAAGTGCCTTGCTCCGCAGTGCTGGCTTACTGCGCGACCTTCTCGCGGTCCGTCGCTTCGGCGGCATCGAGCTTCTCGTCGAGGTCGATCGAAAGCCCTTCGCGATTGAGGATCGGGTTGGCATATTGCACCAGCCACCAGTCCTTGAGCTCTGTGGGTACCTCTGCGAGGCGGTTCTCGAAGGTGGCGCGCTCGGCACCGCTGATGGCGGAGACATCCAGTGCCGAGGCCAGGCGCGGCTCCTCACGCAGCTGCTGGCGGCTGGCGGCCAGCTTCTCGAGCGCCAGCTGATGGCTCGGGTAGAGGGTGTAGTAGGCCAGCACCTGACGGTCGACTTCCTTCACCACGTCTTCCGGGGTCTCGAAGTCGCCCTTGAGCGGCTCGCCGAATACCAGCTTGACGCGCCCCTTGTGGCCGCTGATACCGGCAGCGATGGACTTGATGTCCTCGTACTGCACCTTCTCGTAACGCCCTTCATTGGCGACGGCTGCCAGCTCACGCGCCTTCTGCAGATCACAGGGGTCGAACTCGTAGCTGATCGATACCGGCACGATGTTGAGCTCGCTGACCGCCTCGCTGAATGGACGTGTCTTGTCGGCGGTGCGCGCGGCCATGGTCAACATCTTGATGATGGCGCTTTCGGTGCCGTCTCGTCCATCCTTGGCGCGCCCTTCACGCTGGGCCAGCCAGATGGAGTGCTGGTCGTGGATCAGTGAGTGACGGATATAGCCCGACAGCGACTGGTAGGCGGCCAGCATCGCACGCTTGCCCTTGGCGGAGCGCGGCACGATGAAGCTCTTGTTGAGGCGCATCAGGTCGGTGACGAAGGGCTTCTGCAGCAGGTTGTCACCGATGGCGATGCGTACCGTGTCACGCCCGTGACGATAGAGGGCGTAGTTGACGAAGGCCGGGTCCAGCGAGATGTCGCGATGGTTGGACAGGAACAGATACGGCGTATCCGGCGACAGGCGCTCCAGCCCCACCGTCTCGAAGCTGGTAGTGGTGGTGTGGATCATGCGCGCCATGTAGACGGCGATGCGGCTCTGGAAACTGGCAACATCCTTGACGCCAATCATCTCGCGCTTGATGGCCAGGCGCGCGATCTGGCGTGCCAGCCACGGGAAACGCTGGGTCAGGCCCGGCAGGCGGAAGCGAGTCAGGGTGTCGAGCAGCTCGCGGTCCTGCTCCAGGCGTACCAGCACCTCCGCTACCTCGTCGTCGTGGTAAGGGCGAATATCGGCGAACGGGTCCTGTTCGCTGGTCGTGGCAGGCTTGGGTGTTGCAGTGTCAGTCATCGACGCACGTCATCCGGGTTTGTCATTCTGAGAAAAGAGAAAGTCGGCTGCGGGCCGAAGGCTCAACTGGCGGGCTGGGCTTCACCACCCAACCAGGCGGTCATCTGCTCGATCACGCCGGACAGTACCTGGGCCATCAGCGCGAAGTCGGTCTCCAGGCGCAGGATGGGGTCTTCGCCATCATCCTGGGCATTGGCTTCATCGACCACGGCATCGGCGAACTTGAGGCTCTTGAGCGCCATGTCCTCACCGAGCACCAGCGCGACGCGACCATCGACTTCCAGCGCCAGCTTGCTGACCACGCGGCCCAGATTCAGCGCCGTCTGGATTTCCTCGCCGTCGAGATCGAACTGACGCGCACGCAGCACGCCATCCTCGCCGCCCGGCGCCTTGAGTTCGACCTGATCACCGACGATCAGGTCTTCCGGGCGCGAGCTGACATCCTTCAGCCAGGTGGTCATCACCTGGGAAGGCGGCTGCGCGACGGCCAGCGGGGTGACCTTGAGCGTGCCGAGCGTCTGGCGCAGCAGGTCCAGCACTTCCTCGGCGCGCTTGGCATTCGAGGCGTTGACGGCGATCAGGCCGCGACGGCTGTCCCACCAAAGGTCGGTGCGCGAGGAGCGGGTGAAGGCGCGCGGCAGCAGCTCCTCGTAGATCTGCTCCTTGAGGGTCAGCTTCTCGCGGCGACGCAGCGGACGGCCTTCGGCGGTCTCGCGCTCGGCCACGCGCTCCTCGAGTTCTTCCTTGACCACGGCGGAGGGCAGTACGCGCTCCTGGCGCAGCGCGCTGATCAGGAAATGGCCCTGAATCTCGTGCACCAGCAGGTCGCTGTTGCGACCGCCCGGTGCCACCCAGCCGATACGCTTGGCTTCGACGCCGGTGACCGGGCGGAAGACGTGCTCCGGCAGGGCGTCGGCGAGACGACCCTCTTCCAGCGGTGCGCTATCGTGCAGGCGATACAATTGCAGGTTCTTGAACCACATGCGACCAGTCCTTGAGTCCGGTGAACGGGGGCAGCCCGTCTGAATGGCGCATATTATGGCGAAACTCATGCGGCGGGTCATCCGCCGTGGGTCTCGCGGTGGTGATCCGGTGGTTCGGGGAAGGGGAATAGGGAGGCTGGAGTGGTCGACGGTATGGCGCCTGTGCGTGGAGGTGAGGAGAAGGCTCTGGCAGGCATTTTCCTCTGTTCCATTTCTCTCCGGCCTCTGTCCGACGCTCGGGTGGCGGCAGTCGCGATTTTCAGCCAAGCGTTTGTTTTTCTGTCCGTCACCGGCATAAGATCAGCTGACGACGGCCATACGGCGCGATCGTTTCATGGACGGGAGGCAGGGATGCAACACGACAGCAATCCACCGCAGACAGCGAACGGCAGTCACGCAGGCGTCGTCAGTCGCACGGCCCTGACAGTGCGTGGCTACCATCTTGATGGCTATGGGCACGTCAACAATGCCCGCTATCTGGAGTTCTATGAGGAAGGGCGCTGGGAATTCATGCTCGCGCACCTCGATCTGGCCGCGCTCAAGCGAGAAGGCATCGCGATGGTGGCGGTCAACCTCAACCTGGACTGGCACTATCCCGCCACCGTGCACGATGAGCTGATCATCACCACGCGGCTGGCCGAACTCGGGCGTCGCAAGATGATCATGCGCCAGGAGATCCATCTGGGTGAGCGGCGCATGGGCGAGGTGCATCCGCGTTCCGGAGCGCTGGTCTCCAGAGCGGATTTCACCTTCGTGCTGATGAATACCGACACCGGTCGCGCCATGCCGCTGGATGGCGAGATCGGCTCGCTGCTGGGCGCGTTGGTGAGTGAAGAAACGGCCTGATCGCTCTCAGCGGCGAGGCATGAGCCAGCAGGCCGTGCACATTGACGGCCGTACTACCGTACTTAGGTGTCCTTGCGGCGTCGTGTGAGCTGCTAGGCGCGCTCGCAAGTGATATAATGCCGCCACTTCGGTGCCGCGGAGCTGGCACCCCGTGTCCGCTTCACGTCACTGCCGCGCTGCAGTACCGACGGAGCATGCGTCGTTGCTGCAGTGGCGCCAACAGTTGAGTTCAAGGATTTGACGAATCATGGGTGAGATCGCCAGAGAGATACTGCCAGTCAACATCGAGGACGAGCTCAAGCAGTCGTATCTCGATTACGCGATGAGCGTCATCATCGGGCGTGCCTTGCCGGATGTTCGCGATGGCCTCAAACCGGTTCACCGTCGCGTATTGTTCGCGATGCACGAGCTGAACAATGACTGGAACAAGGCCTATAAGAAATCTGCCCGTGTCGTCGGCGATGTGATCGGTAAATACCACCCGCACGGTGACAGTGCGGTCTACGACACCATCGTCCGCATGGCCCAGCACTTCTCCATGCGTTATGTGCTGGTGGATGGTCAGGGCAACTTCGGTTCCATCGATGGCGACAGCGCCGCGGCGATGCGTTACACCGAGGTGCGCATGGCGCGCCTGGCGCACGAGCTGCTGGCCGACCTCGAGAAGGACACCGTCGATTGGGTCGACAACTATGACGGCACCGAGCGCATCCCTGGCGTGCTGCCGACCAAGACCCCGAACCTGCTGGTCAATGGCTCCTCCGGTATCGCCGTGGGCATGGCCACCAACATCCCGCCCCACAACATGGGCGAGGTCATCGATGGCTGTCTGGCGCTGATCGACAACGGCGATCTGACCGTCGATGAGCTGATGGAATTCATTCCGGGGCCGGACTTCCCGACTGCCGGTATCATCAACGGCCGTGCCGGCATCCTCGATGCCTACCGCACCGGTCGTGGTCGTATCTACGTGCGTGCCGTGCATACCATCGAGCACAACGACAAGAACGGCCGTGATCACATCATCATCACCGAGCTTCCCTACCAGGTGAACAAGGCGCGTCTGATCGAGAAGATCGCCGAGCTGGTCAAGGACAAGAAGATCGAGGGCATCGCCGAACTGCGTGACGAGTCCGACAAGGACGGTCTGCGCGTGGTCATCGAGACCAAGCGTGGCGAGTCCGGTGAAGTGGTCGTCAACAACCTCTTCTCCCAGACCCAGCTCGAGACCGTGTTCGGCATCAATATGGTCGCGCTGCACGAAGGTCAGCCGAAGATCCTGAATCTCAAGCAGATTCTGGAATCCTTTGTGCGCCACCGTCGCGAAGTCGTCACTCGTCGTACCCTGTTCGAACTCAAGAAGGCGCGTGAGCGTGGCCATATTCTTGAAGGTCTGGCGGTGGCGATCTCGAACATCGATGAGGTGATCGAGCTGATCAAGGGCTCGCCGAGCGCGGCGGAAGCCAAGGAAAAGCTGATCGGTCGTGAATGGCAGCCGGGTCAGGTGGTCGAGATGCTCGAGCGCGCCGGTGCCACGTCCTGCCGTCCGGAAGACCTGCCGGAAGGTCTGGGGCTGTCTGAAGACGCCAGGCACTACCGTCTGTCGCCGGCCCAGGCTCAGGCCATCCTCGAGCTGCGTCTGCATCGCCTGACCGGTCTCGAGACCGAGAAACTGCTGGCCGAGTACTCCTCCATCCTCGAGCGCATCGCCGAGCTGATGGAGATCCTGTCCTCTGCCGACCGCCTGATGGAAGTCATCCGCGAAGAGCTGCGCGAAGTGCGTGCCCAATACGCCGATGAGCGCCGCACCGAGATCATGACCAGCCGTCGTGACCTGACCATCGAAGACCTCATCAACGAGGAAGACATGGTGGTGACGGTCTCGCGCAGCGGCTATGCCAAGACCCAGCCGCTGTCTGACTACCAGGCCCAGAAGCGTGGAGGTCGCGGCAAGTCCGCCACCTCGATGAAGGACGAGGATGTCATCGAGCACCTGCTGGTCGCCTCGACCCATGACACCGTGCTGCTGTTCTCCAACAAGGGCAAGGTGTACTGGCTCAAGGTCTACGAGATGCCGCAGGCGTCACGTGGCTCGCGTGGCAAGCCGCTGGTCAACCTGATTCCGCTGGACGACGGCGAATGGGTCACCACCATCCTGCCGGTGCGCGATTATGCCGCCGACAGCTACATCTTCTTCGCCACCGCCAACGGCACGGTCAAGCGCACCGCGCTGAGCCAGTTCTCGCGTCCGCGCAGTGTCGGCCTGATCGCGCTGGACATCGAGGAAGGCGACCGCCTGATCGGCGCCGACATCACGTCCGGTTCCGACCACGTCATGCTGGTGTCCTCCAACGGCAAGGCGATCCGCTTCGAAGAGCAGAACGTGCGCGTGATGGGCCGTACCGCCCGTGGTGTACGCGGCATGCGTCTGCTCGACGATGCACAGGTCATCAGCCTGATCATTCCGCGCACCACCGCGATCGATGACAACGAGATCGAGGTTGATGACGCTGCGGACGCGACGGCGCAAGGCGTCGAGAGCGCTGATGTGGCAGCCACCGAAGGCGCGACGGAAGACAGCGTCGCCAGCGGTGAGGTGCCGCAGTGCTACATCCTGACCGCGTCCGCCAATGGCTTCGGCAAGCGCACGCGTCTGGAAGAGTTCCCGCTGCGTGGCCGTGGTGGCCAGGGCGTGATCGCGATGCAGACCAGCGAGCGCAACGGCGACCTGGTCAGTGCGGTACAGGTCAGCGACAACGACGAACTGATGCTGATCACCGACCGCGGCACCCTTGTACGTACCCGCGTCGCCGAGGTGTCCACCACCTCGCGCAACACCCAGGGCGTGACCTTGATCCGCACCGCGGAAGAGGAGCGTCTGGTGACGACGGTGCGTGTCGACGAGCCGGAAGAGGTCGTCGTGGTAAAGGATGAGCTGGATGAAGAGGCGCTGAGCACCGATGAACAGGTGCAGGCGGGAGATGACGCCGAGTCGACGGATACCCCGCCGACAGACGCGGAATAAGACGCTGGATTGCGACCGCCTTCGGGGCGGTCGCTTCACTTTCGGGAAATAAGACGACATGACACGCAAGTTCAACTTCTGCGCCGGTCCTGCTGCACTGCCGACCGCTGTCCTGGAGCGCGCTCGCGCCGAGATGCTGGATTATCAGGGCCGCGGACTGTCCGTCATGGAGATGAGTCATCGCTCCGACGAATTCGTGGCCATCGCCGAGAAGGCCGAGGCGGACCTGCGCGAACTGCTCGAGATTCCGTCCAACTATCGCGTGTTGTTCATGCAGGGTGGCGCCTCGACCCAGTTTGCGGGTGTGCCGCTGAACCTGCTGGGCGAGGGTGGCAGCGCCAACTATCTGTATACCGGTATCTGGGGCAAGAAGGCGATCAAGGAAGCCGAGCATCTGGCGGTGGGCAGCCACGTGGCAGCCTCCAGCGAGAGCAATGGCCTGATTGCCGTGCCGCGCCAGAACGCGATCCAGCTCTCGGGTGATGTGGGCTATCTGCACTACACCGCCAACGAGACCATCGGTGGCCTCGAGTTCGACTATATCCCCGAGGTGGCAGCGGATGGCGTGCCGCTGGTGTGTGACATGTCGTCTTCCATCCTGTCTGGCCCGCTGGATGTCAGCCGTTTCGGCGTCATCTATGCCGGCGCCCAGAAGAACATCGGTCCGGCGGGTCTGACGCTGGTCATCGTGCGCGAAGATCTGCTCGATCGTGCCCGCAAGGACTGCCCGACCATGTTGAACTGGAAGACGGCCGCCGAGGCCAATTCCATGTTCAATACGCCGCCGACCTACGCCTGGTATCTCTCCGGACTGGTGTTCGAGTGGCTCAAGGATGAAGTCGGTGGCCTCGCCGCCATGAACGCGATCAATGATCGCAAGGCGCAGGCGCTCTACGCGGCCATCGATGGCAGCGACTTCTATTCCAACCCGATCGTCGCCGAGAACCGCTCACGCATGAACGTGCCGTTCGTGCTGGCCGATGATCGTCTCGACAAGACCTTCCTTGCCGAGTCCGAAGCGGCCGGTCTCCTGAATCTGGCCGGTCACCGCAGCGTCGGTGGCATGCGTGCCAGCCTCTACAACGCCGTGCCGGAAGCTGCCGTCACTGCGCTGGTGGACTTCATGGGCGACTTCGCGCGCCGTCACGGCTAAGGGAGGAGGTGAGATGTCGGATTCCAAGGAAAGCCCTGCGCCGCAGGCGGCGGGCAAGGCGGTGACGCTGGACGACCTGCGTCAGCGCATCGATGCCATCGACAACGAGCTGCTGAACCTGATCAGCGAGCGCGCGGGCTGCGCGCAGCAGGTTGCCGAGGTCAAGCTGGCGGCCGGTGACGTGGGCGAGGACGGCCAGGTGCAGTTCTACCGCCCGGAGCGCGAAGCCCAGGTATTGCGCCGCATCATGGCCAACAACCCCGGCCCGCTGAAAGGCGAGGAGATGGCGCGTCTGTTCCGCGAGATCATGTCCGCCTGTCTGGCGCTGGAACAGCCGATCCGCCTGGCCTATCTCGGTCCGGAAGGTACCTTCACCCAGCAGGCCGCGCTCAAGCACTTCGGTGACAGCGCGGTGACCAAGCCGATGGCGGCCATCGACGAGGTGTTCCGCGAAGTCGAGGCCGGCGCGGTGCAGTATGGTGTGGTGCCTGTGGAGAACTCCACCGAGGGCGTCATCAACCACACGCTGGATTCGTTCATGGGCTCGCAGCTCAAGATCTCCGGCGAAGTGGTGCTGCGCATTCACCATCACCTGCTGGTGGGCCCGAACACGCGTCGCGAGAAGATCTCGCGCATCTATTCCCACGCCCAGTCGCTGGCCCAGTGCCGCAAGTGGCTGGATGCCCACTTCCCGCACGCCGAGCGCATCGCGGTGTCCTCGAATGCCGAGGCTGCGCGTCAGGTGCGCACCGAGTGGCACAGTGCGGCGATTGCCGGTGACATGGCGGCCAAGCTCTATGAGCTGGAGAAGGTCGAGGAGAAGATCGAGGACAGCCCCGACAACTCCACGCGCTTCCTGATCATCGGTGACAGCTCGGTGCCGGCGTCCGGCGATGACAAGACCTCCATCGTGGTGGCGATGCGCAACCAGCCGGGGGCACTGCACGACCTGCTGGCGCCGTTCCACCGTCACCAGATCGACCTGACCCGCGTCGAGACGCGTCCGTCACGTTCCGGTGCCTGGAACTATGTCTTCTTCATTGACTTCCGTGGCCACCGCGATGACCCGCTCATCACGGCGACGCTGGAAGAGCTGCGCCAGTGCGCGGCGGACGTCAAGGTGCTCGGGTCCTACCCGGTCGGTGTGCTGTGAGCAAGGTTGACCACACGCGCCATGTGGCGCCGTCAGACCTGCTGTCCTCGCTGCCGTCAGCCGAGCGTCTGGCCGGCGAGCGGCGTATCCTGCTGGTCGGGCTGGGCTTGATCGGTGGCTCGCTGGCCGCGGCATTGCGCGCGGCGGGCCATCGCGGCGAGATTCTCGCCTGTGATCGTGACTCCAACGAGATCTGCCTCGGTCAGCGCATGGGGCTGATCGACGGTGGCAGCACGCAACTGGCGGCGCTGGTGCCGGGCGCCTCACTGATCGTGCTGTGCGTGCCGGTGATGGCGATGCAGAGCGTGATGGCCGAGCTGGCGCCGTTGCTGGAGGATGACGCCGTCATCACCGATGTCGGCAGCACCAAGGGCGCGATCCGCGATGCAGCGCTCGGCGTCTTCGGTCGCATGCCGCCGAATCTGGTGCTCGGTCACCCGATCGCCGGGTCCGAGAAGAGCGGTGTCGCGGCGTTCAATCCCGAGCTCTATCGCGATCACAAGGTGATTCTGACGCCGGAGCCGGTCAGCGACCCCGAGGCCGTGGCACGCGTGGCGGCCATGTGGTCGGTATGTGGTGCCCAGCTTCTGAGCATGAGCGTGGCGCGCCACGACGAAGTGCTGGCGCGCACCAGCCACCTGCCGCACCTGCTGGCGTTCTCGCTGGTCGACAGCCTGGCGCGCCAGGATGAGCGGTTGGAGATCTTCCGCTACGCGGCGGGCGGTTTCCGTGATTTTACGCGCATCGCGGGCAGTGACCCGGTGATGTGGCGCGACGTCTATCTGGCCAACCGTGATGCGGTGCTGGAGGCGTTGGATGAATTCGAGGCCGGGGTAGCGCGGGTGCGCGCTGCCGTGACCGCGGGCGATGGTGAGGCGATGCTGGGGATATTCACCCGCGCAAGCCACGCCCGACACTACTTCAATACCCTCTTGAAACAGACGAGTTATCAGACCATGGAACAGCAGAACGTGCGGTACCGTGCACTGCCGGGTGGGCAGGTTCAGGGGCGCATTCGTGTGCCGGGCGACAAGTCCATGTCGCATCGCTCCATCATGCTGGGCGCCTTGGCGACCGGCGTGACCGAAGTCGAAGGCTTCCTGGAAGGGGAAGACAGCCTGGCCACGCTGCAGGCCTTCCGCGACATGGGGGTGGTCATCGAAGGCCCGCATCAGGGGCGTGTCACCATTCACGGTGTGGGTCTCAATGGCCTGAAGCAGCCGCCGGGCCCGCTGTATGTCGGCAACTCCGGCACCGCGATGCGCCTGTTCGCCGGTCTGCTGGCCGGTCAGGCCTTCGACACCGAGCTGACCGGTGATGCCTCGCTGACCAAGCGTCCGATGGACCGCGTCGCCAATCCGCTGCGCGAGATGGGCGCGGTGATCGATACCGCCGACAACGGCCGTCCACCGCTGCGTATCCACGGTGGTCAGCCGCTCAAGGGCATCCGTTACGAGATGCCGATGGCGTCCGCACAGGTCAAGTCGTGCCTGCTGCTGGCCGGTCTCTACGCCGAAGGCGAGACGCGTGCCATCGAGCCGGCGCCGACGCGTGACCACACCGAGCGCATGCTCAATGGCTTCGGCTATAAGGTCGAGCGTCAGGGCGCCGAGGCGTGGCTGAACGGTGGTGGCAGCCTCGAAGCCTGCCCGATCGATGTACCGGCCGACATCTCCTCCGCGACCTTCTTCCTGGTCGCCGCAGCCATCACGCCGGGCTCCGATCTGGTGCTGGAGCACGTCGGCATCAACCCGACGCGCATCGGCGTGATCAACATCCTCAAGGCGATGGGTGCCGACCTGAGCGTCACCAATGAGCGCGAAGTCGGCGGCGAGCCGGTGGCAGACCTGCACATCCGTTATGCGCCGCTCAAGGGCATCGACATTCCGGAAGACCAGGTACCGCTGGCCATCGACGAATTCCCGGCACTGTTCATCGCCGCCGCCAACGCCGAGGGCATGACCCGTCTGCGTGGCGCCGAGGAACTGCGCGTCAAGGAATCCGATCGCATCCAGGTGATGGCGGACGGTCTGGCGCAGATCGGCGTCGAGCACGAAGTGGTCGCGGACGGTATCGACATCCGCGGCGGCGCCTACGGCGGCGGCCTGGTCGACAGCCACGGCGATCACCGCATCGCGATGGCCTTCAGTGTCGCGGCGCTGCGCGCCCAGGGCGAGATCCTGATCGATGACTGCGCCAATGTCGCGACCTCCTTCCCGAACTTCGTGGCGCTGGCCGCTGAAGTCGGCATGCAGGTCGAGAATCTCGGTGCCGTGGCACCCGGCCAGGAGGCTTCATGAGCGGGGAAGCGACACCTCATCACAGCCAGATCTGCGACGCGCCGGTGTTGACCCTTGATGGCCCCGGCGGGGCAGGCAAGGGCACCATCAGCCGTCTGGTCGCGGCGAGCCTGGGCTGGCATCTGCTGGACTCCGGTGCGCTGTATCGCCTGACGGCGCTGGCCGCCGAGCGCCATGGCGTAGCGCTGGAAGACGAGGATGCCGTGGCGACCATCGCCGAGCACCTCGATGTGCAGTTCGATGCCGAAGGCGATGCTACCAGCGTGATTCTGGAAGGCGAGGACGTCACCCGTGACATCCGTCTCGAGTCGGTCGGCAACAATGCCTCCATCATCGCGGCCCAGCCGCGCGTGCGGACTGCACTGCTGGCGCGCCAGCGTGCCTTTGCGCGTGCGCCGGGCCTGGTGGCCGATGGTCGCGACATGGGCACGGTGGTCTTCACCGGTGCGCCGCTCAAGATCTTCCTGACGGCAAGCGCCGAGGAACGTGCGCGTCGTCGTCATGCCCAGTTGCAGGAAGCGGGTGTCGATGCTAATATTTCAAGCCTTTTGACAGAAATACAGGCGCGCGATGCGCGTGATATGGGCCGGGCAGTCGCCCCGCTCAAACCTGCAGACGACGGCGTGATCCTCGATACGACGGATCTCGACATCGAGCAAGTGATCGAACGCATCCAGCAGCTGCTGGTCGAATACGGCCTGGTAGCGGCGCGCTGAGACTCGAGTCTCAGCCTGTAAGTCGTCAGAACAACGGATTGATCGCCTGCTGTTGCAATACGGCCTCCGGGTCGGGCAGCAGCGGGTTTCGCTCGCTTTGCGAGTGATGATGCAGAACCCAGATGACACCGAGGTGTCATCAACCCCCCGGCAAGGTGTCATGGGGTGCATCGGCGGCAAGCGGAAAGCCGGTGTATCTCGAACCAGCGTCAACGCCCCCGGGGATATGTAGATATGGCCCGTGCTTGCTGGTGGTACGGAGACTGCGGTGCAAGCCGCCCCAAACGTTGATCATGTAGGAATACCATGAGCGAGAGCTTTGCTGATTTATTTGAACAGTCACTCCAGGACATCAACATGGAGCCGGGCGCAATCGTGTCCGCTACCATCGTGGATATCGATGGCGACTGGATCACTGTCAATGCCGGTCTGAAGTCTGAAGGTCAGATTCCGTCTGAACAGTTCCGTGACGAAAGTGGCCAGCTGTCCATCAGCATCGGCGACGAAGTCATGGTCGCACTGGAAGCCGTGGAAGATGGCTTCGGTGAGACCCGCCTGTCCCGCGAGAAGGCCAAGCGTGCCGAAGCGTGGAAAGAGCTGGAAGCCGCCTTCGAGAAAGACGAGATCGTCAAGGGCGTGATCAACGGCAAGGTCAAAGGTGGCTTTACCGTCGACATCAACACCATCCGTGCCTTCCTGCCGGGTTCTCTGGTCGATGTCCGCCCTGTGCGCGACACCGCCCACCTCGAGAACAAGGAACTGGACTTCAAGGTCATCAAGCTCGACGCCAAGCGCAACAACGTTGTCGTGTCTCGTCGTGCCGTCCTCGAAGCCGAGAACAGCGCTGAGCGTGAAGCCCTCCTGGCCACTCTGCAGGAAGGTCAGCAGATTCAGGGTATCGTCAAGAACCTGACCGACTACGGCGCCTTCGTCGACCTCGGCGGCGTTGACGGCCTGCTGCACATCACCGACATGGCATGGAAGCGCATCAAGCATCCGTCCGAGATCGTTGCTGTCGGCGACGAGATCAATGTCAAGGTGCTGAAGTTCGACCGCGAGCGCAACCGTGTGTCTCTGGGTCTCAAGCAGCTGGGCGAAGATCCGTGGGTCAATATCAAGGCTCGCTACCCGGAAGGCGCCAAGATCAACGCACGCGTCACCAACCTCACCGACTACGGCTGCTTCGCCGAGCTGGAAGAGGGCGTCGAAGGTCTGGTCCACGTGTCCGAAATGGATTGGACCAACAAGAACATCCACCCGTCCAAGGTCGTCAATGTCGGCGATGACGTGGAAGTGATGATTCTGGACATCGACGAAGAGCGTCGTCGTATCTCCCTGGGTATCAAGCAGTGCACCACCAACCCGTGGGAAGACTTCAGCGGCAAGCACAACAAGGGCGACCGTGTCTCCGGTACCATCAAGTCAATCACTGACTTCGGTATCTTCATCGGTCTGGAAGGCGGCATCGACGGCCTGGTTCACCTCTCCGACATTTCCTGGAACGAAGCTGGCGAAGAAGCCGTGCGTCGTTACAAGAAGGGCGAAGAAGCTGAAGCGGTCATCCTGTCCATCGATCCGGAGCGTGAGCGCATCTCTCTGGGCGTCAAGCAGCTCGAGAGCGATCCGGTCTCCGAGTACCTGGCCGTCAACGACAAGGGCGCCATCGTGTCCGGTCGTGTTGTCGACATCGATGCCAAGGAAGTTCAGGTAGAGCTGGCGACTGACGTCATCGCTATTCTGAAGGCTTCTGAAATCAGCGCTGACCGTGTCGAAGACGCACGCAACGTCCTGAGCGTCGGCGATGCTGTCGAAGCCAAGATCGTCGGTGTGGATCGCAAGAGCCGCCTGATCAACCTGTCCGTCAAGTCCAAGGACCAGGTTGAAGCACCGCGTCGCGATGCTGCCAAGCCGCGTACCCAGGAAGTCGAGAGCAACGGCCCGACTACCATCGGTGATCTGATCAAGCAGCAGCTGGGTCAGGAGTGATTCCGAGACACTCCGCCTCCTCGTGAGGCGGGGTGTCCGGATCCACGCTGAAGCGACATGCCTCTGGTTGTCACATCAGCGTCTCCGAATCGGTATCCTGTGTGAGGTTCGCCCTCATGCGGGAACGAAAAAAACCGCCACCCCGAAGGGTGGCGGTTTTTTCATGCCTGGTCGTTACGCGTGGCTGCTGGTCATCGTTGAGCGTTGTTGCTGGTCATTACCAGTCGCCACCTGCCAACCACCTCATCTGGCGTCGCTCAATGTGCCTGCGAGGCTGCGGGCTGACTGACCTTGGCCAGCAGCTGCATCTGGCGTAGCGAGATCATGCAGTACAGGCTGCGGTAGAGCGTCGGTTCCTGCGTCGGGTTGGTCTTGCGCAGGCGAGCTTCCAGCTGGTGGAGGTCGCTGGCCAGCTGTTCCGCGTCCGGGGTCTGAGTCTGTCGTGCGGCTGTCTGAGTCATGTAAAGGCGCTCCGTGAGTCCATGGTCGTGGATGGGATCAGGGTCGGCTCTTCTCTGGATTTCTCGAGGTGCGTCGCCACGCTGGCCTGCCATGGCCCTTCGCGTGTTGGCGTGGCGGCGTCTCTGCCTGCTCTGCGACAGTTCTCGACCTGCGTGGCTGGTCTCAAGTTCGCGAAGGAGCCTTTGCCTGACACTGCAGCCTTCGCGCGTGAGCACTGCTGGGCTGCAGCTACTGCATGGGGCTATGCCGTATCTCTATGCCGGTATTTCTGTACCGGTATTTCTATACCTAGGCTGTGTGACGAGTTCTGCGGTGCCTGACGTCCTGCCTATCAAGCATAGCGGAAGGTCTATAGTGCACCTTGATCCATGTCAGAAGGATGACGTTGCGCTGACAGGCTGTTGCGAAGTGGCGAGAGCCAAGTGGCAACAGTCCGAGTCTCAGTACATGACGGAGGGCCGTGCACGACTCAGGTCGCCTCGTGATCGCTCTGCTCGCTGTCTGCGCCAGCGTTCGCCGCTGCCGTCTGGCGCTCAAGATTGGACAGCATGCCGCGCAGGATGGAGAGCTCGCGGCGTGTCGGCTCGGCACGCGCGAACAGGGCGCGCAGCCGCTCTTCGGTCTGGGAGTGGGGCTGGTTGAGGAAGCCGGAGCCCTGCAGGGCGCGACCAAGATGCTCATGGAAGTAGCCGAGCTGTTCGCGGGTCGGCAACTGGTCGTCCTCACGGCGCGCGACAGGCGCCTCCTGAGGCTTGTCGAGTGTCAGGCGCCATGCACTGCGGCACTCGTGCGCCAGCACCTGGACGGCCTGTGAGACGTTGAGGATGCCGTAGTCCGGGTTGGTGGGGATCGACACCTGATGCGTGCAGCAGGCGATCTCCTCGTTGGTCAACCCGAAGCGTTCGCGGCCGAATACCAGCGCCACCTTGCCATCGCGCGCGATATCCATGGCGTGGGCCGCCATCTCGCGTGGCTCATCGAAGTGGGGCAGCGGGACGCTGCGCAGGCGAGCGCTGGCCCCGATGACCAGCTGGCAGTCATTGACGGCGTCTTCCAGGCGCTCGACTACGCGTGCATTTTCTAGCAGCTCCGCGGCACCGCTGGCCATGCGCGTCGCTTCCTCATCGGGGAAGCAGCGCGGATTTACCAGCACCAGGTCCTTGATGCCCATGGTCAGGATGGCGCGAGCGGTGGCGCCGATATTGCCGGGGTGGAAGGTCTGCACCAGCACGACACGCACATTGTCGAGGGCACTAGTGGTAGGAGAAGCGGCGGGGGTGTCAGTCATGTGAAGATCCTGGGCAAGCGAGGCGCGCGGCCTGAGTGGTAGCGTCACCTGTCGTGACCGTAGGCATTTCAGCTGCAATACAACGTCAGCCTCGATGCACTGTCATCACCAGGCGCAATGTCTCGGGTCGCGGCAAAAAGTGGCGCCTAGTGTAGCGTGGTGAGCGGGAGGCGTCAGGTACCGAGAGGCGTGGCGCTTGCCACATGAGAGTCACGGCGTTCACTGTATGGGGCTCGCGGTGCACACCGTGTGGAGCTCGCAGCGCTCGCCGAATGACAGGCATGAAAAAACCGCCCCTGCTTGCGCAGGAGCGGTTCGGGTCACGATGGGTGAGCCGTGGGGAGAGGCTGGCTTACATCATGCCGCCCATGCCACCCATGCCGCCCATACCACCCATGTCGCCGCCGCCGGCAGCGGCCTTGTCTTCCGGATCTTCAGCGATCATGCACTCGGTGGTAATCATCAGACCGCCGATGGAGGCCGCGGACTGCAGTGCAGAACGGGTCACCTTGGCCGGGTCCAGCACGCCCATCTCGAACATGTCGCCGTAGACGCCGGTAGAGGCGTTGTAGCCATAGTTGCCTTCGCCAGCCTTGACGTTGTTGAGCACGACAGAGGCTTCTTCACCGGCGTTGGTGACGATCTGACGCAGCGGCGCTTCCATGGCACGCAGTGCGATGGCGATACCGTGAGTCTGATCTTCGTTGTCGCCTTTCAGGTCGGCCAGCTGGCCCAGCACGCGAACCAGGGCAGTACCACCACCAGGCACGACGCCTTCCTCGACGGCGGCACGAGTGGAGTGCAGGGCGTCTTCGACGCGAGCCTTCTTCTCTTTCATCTCGACTTCGGTGGCAGCACCGACGCGGATGACGGCAACGCCGCCGGCCAGCTTGGCGACACGTTCCTGCAGCTTCTCGCGGTCGTAATCAGAAGAGGTTTCCTCGATCTGAGCGCGGATCTGGGCAACGCGTGCTTCGATATCGCCTTCGTTGCCGGCGCCATCGATGATGGTGGTGTTTTCCTTGGACATGGTCACGCGCTTGGCGGTGCCCAGGTGGTCCAGGTTGGTCTGCTCGAGGTTGAGGCCGACTTCTTCGGAAATCACGGTGCCACCGGTCAGGACAGCGATATCCTGCAGCATGGCCTTGCGACGGTCACCGAAGCCCGGTGCCTTGACGGCAGCGACCTTGACGATACCGCGCATGGTGTTGACGACCAGAGTCGCCAGCGCTTCGCCTTCGATGTCTTCGGCGATGATCGCCAGCGGCTTGCCGGACTTGGCAACGCCTTCCAGCACCGGCAGCAGTTCGCGGATGTTGGAGATCTTCTTGTCGACCAGCAGGATGTACGGGTCTTCGAGTTCGACCGCCATGGTGTCCTGGTTGGTGACGAAGTACGGAGACAGGTAACCGCGATCGAACTGCATGCCTTCGACCACTTCCAGCTCGTCTTCGAAGCCACGACCTTCATCGACGGTGATGACGCCTTCCTTGCCGACCTTCTCCATCGCTTCCGCGATGATCTCGCCGATGCGAGAGTCGCCATTGGCGGAGATGGTGCCGACCTGGGCGATGGCCTTGGTGTCAGTGCACGGCACGGACAGCTCACGCACGGCCTTGACGGCTTCGATGACGGCCTTGTCGATGCCACGCTTCAGGTCCATCGGGTTCATGCCCGCGGTCACGCCTTTCAGGCCTTCGTTGACGATGGACTGAGCCAGCACGGTGGCGGTGGTGGTGCCGTCGCCAGCCACGTCAGACGTCTTGGAAGCGACTTCCTTGACCATCTGGGCGCCCATGTTCTCGAAGCGGTCCTTCAGTTCGATTTCCTTGGCGACGGAAACGCCGTCCTTGGTGACGGTCGGAGCGCCGAAGGATTTTTCCAGTACCACGTTACGGCCTTTCGGACCGAGGGTAGTCTTGACCGCGTCGGCCAGGACATTGACACCGCGCGCCATGCGCTTGCGTGCATCATCGGAGAAACGAACGTCTTTTGCAGCCATGTTTATCTCTACCTTTAATCAGTAAGTCGAAGCGTTGGAACCCGAAAAAGCTGAAACTCAGCCTTCCACCACGGCGAGAATGTCGCTCTCGCTCATGATCAGCACCTCTTCGCCGTCGATTTTCTGCTTCTCGACGCCGTAGCCATCCTTGAAGATCACGGTATCGCCGACTTTCACGTCCAGCGGGCGAACTTCACCGTTTTCGAGGATGCGACCGTTACCGGCAGCGAGAATCTCGCCACGGGTCGGCTTTTCCTGGGCGCTGCCGGGCAGAACGATGCCACCTGCAGTTTTCTGTTCTTCTTCCACGCGACGAACCACGACGCGATCGTGCAAGGGACGAATGTTCATTGCTCACGTTCTCCTGATGGTAAATCCCGCCAGCTCCCGTTCTTTGTCGGTGAGTCTGGCGTTCAATGGGGTTGCCTAGCGAGTGTTGGGCCCCGCCGCTGGGGGGCGTGGCCGTTATCCATTGCACCGCTTTTATGGTGGCGGGGGGACAGCTTTCAAGTAGGCGATCATAAAAAAAATTCAAATCGGCGCATCTTGTGCGTCGCATGAAAGCTACGCACCCGGGCTGCAGCCTGTCTTCCGCAAGGTTCCGCTAGATGAATCAACGGCTTGAGTGTATCCGAGCCGTTCACTGCTGGCATATAGCTGGCAGCCCCCAGACGGTGTCCATTGGTACAAGACGCCAGAAGGTGGTCATCGGTCAGGGGGAACGTCATTGCAAGATGCAAGGTTCGGACGGGTAGCTCACGGAGCGCGAATCCGACCAGTGACTGGCATTGGCACAGGGGCAGGACAGGGGCAGGTCATTACAGAACAGAAGAGGACAGGAGAGCATGATGGGGCCTGTGAGGCGAGGTATCACAAATCAAAAGGGCCCGGCACTGGCTTCCAGTACCGGGCCCATCGCTGTCATGCAAGACTTTCAAACATGACTCCCAAGCAGGCGATTGCGCGTGGTGATGGCGCGTGAAAAGGCGCTAGAGGCGCGGCTCGTCACGGCTGATGTAATCGCCTTCCAGCGGCTCGCCGGTCTGCTGGCTGCTGCCTTGCTGTCCAGCGCGATTGCCGCTTGTGTGCTGCTGATCGCCACCGCTGCGTGAGGCATCGTCAGCACGGGTGTCGGCTTCCCAGTCACCTGCGCGGGTGCTGCGGGAAGCCCCCGCAGCCGAGAAGCGTCCCTTGAAGAAGCGCGCGATCGTGCCATTGCCGCTCAGTCCACGCGTCAACAGTCCCCGTGAGGCGGGGAGCAGGCACAGCAGGCCGAAGGCGTCAGACAGAAAGCCCGGCGCCATCAACAGGGCACCGCCGAAGATGAGCGCCGCGCCTTCCATCAGCTCGCCGGAAGGCATCTCGCCACGTTGCAGGCGTTCCTGGGCGCGCATCAGCGTCGCGCGACCTTCGCGGCGAATCAGATGCAGGCCGACGGCGCCGGTGATCAGCACCAGCGCCAGGGTCGGCAGCAGGCCGATCTGGCTGCCGAGGCTGAACAACACCACGAAATCCAATAACCCGAACAGGGTAATCACTAACAGTATGGGCATCGTCTCTCCCGAAGCAGGTAAATGGCAGGTTGCGCCAATGCGTCAAGGGTAAACCAGCCGCCGGACGGGGAACAGTCGAATCGGGCCCTTTGAACGGCCCATGATCCGCTGGTGAGCGGTTGATGGTCGGTGGCGTGGATGGCTGGCGCTGCAGGGGTAGCGGTGCCATGCTGAACGATGCTGCATGTTGCAGTGCACAATAGAAGGGGCTGGGTCGGGAGCGCCGGACAGGCAGAGCCCATGGCGGCCGCAGGGGGCGGGCCCAGGCTCACTCATCAGTATCCCCTGATTACGCGCACGCTGTTGATAGTGTGCGTTGACGCTGTCATTGCGTAGCGTTGGCGGATCTCGCCTGCGTTGAGGCAGGACACGCCGCGATCTGTTGCACTGCATCATGAAAATTTACCGCGAACTGGCAGCGGGCGTCATCCCGAGGCATTCTCTGTCACGATGACGCTGAACACTGAAGGGCGCGGTGCGGGACACTCGACACATAGATCGTGACGCTCGTACGGCATGCGGGCCTCGCATCCGGTAGCAGTTACTGACTGCCGGCAGACAACCTGGGAGACGGGACATGAAGCTTGACGACAAGGTCATCGCGATTACGGGCGGCGCTCGAGGGCTGGGGTTGGCCATGGCGCGCTATCTGGGCGAGAAGGGAGCGGTGCTGGCGCTGCTGGACATCGAACAGGACGGCCTGGATGACGCCGTCGCGAGTCTGCAAGCTGCAGGCATCAAGGCGCAGGGCTTCGTGACCAATGTCGCGGAAGAAGACTCCGTCAGCGCGGCCTTCTCGGCCATCAAGGGCGCATTGGGGCCGGTGAGCGGTCTGGTCAACAATGCCGGCATCACCCGTGACGGCCTGCTGATCAAGGCACGCGATGGCGTGGTGGAAAAGACCATGTCGCTGTCCAGCTGGCAGCAGGTCATCGATGTCAATCTGACCGGTGTCTTCCTGTGCACCCGTGAAGCGGCCAGTCAGATGATCGAAGCCGGCCAGCCGGGCGTGATCGTCAATATCTCCAGCATCTCGCGCGCCGGCAACATGGGGCAGAGCAACTACACCGCCGCCAAGTCCGGTGTCGCGGCGCTGAGCGTGACCTGGGCCAAGGAGCTGGCACGCTACAGGATTCGCGTCGGTGCCGTGGCACCGGGCTTCATCGCCACCGAGATGACCGCCGGCATGAAGCCGGAGATGCTCGACAAGATAAAGAGTGGCATCCCGATGCGCGATCTGGGTCGCCCGGAAGATATCGCCAGCAGTGTGGCCTTCATCTTCGACAATGACTACTTCACCGGGCGAGTGATCGAATGTGATGGTGGTCTGCGCATCTGACCCCATGGCTTGTGTCAGCCGATGAGACTGAAGCCCCCGCGATGACAGCATCGTGGGGGCTTTCTCTTGCGGCGAATGCATCCAACGCAGGTTGCTGCGCGTAGAGGTCAGTATTGCCGTTCATTGTCATAAGGAGACACGTCATGCAACGACGCCAATTCATGGGGCTGGTGCTGGGGGCGGGAGCGATGCTGGCCCTGCCCAGGCTGTCTGCCGCACGTCCGCAGCTGGAACTCGAGCGTGGCGCGGACATCACGCCGCTGACCCTGGAGGAAGATGAATGGCGTGCACGCCTGAGCCCGGAGCAGTATCGCGTACTGCGCGAGGAGGGCACCGAGCGTGCGGGCTCCAGCGAGCTCAACAAGGAGCATCGCAAGGGGGAGTATCGCTGTGCCGGCTGTGATCTGGCGCTGTTCTCTTCTGCCACCAAGTTCGAATCCGGCACTGGCTGGCCCAGCTTCTTCGATCATATCGAAGGACGCCTGCTGACCAAGATCGACTACGGACTCATCTGGCCGCGCACCGAATATCACTGTGCGCGCTGTGGCGGGCACCAGGGGCATGTCTTCGAGGATGGCCCCGAACCCACCGGCCTGCGCTGGTGCAACAACGGTGTCGCGCTGCGCTTCGTGCCCGTGTGAGGCGCTTGGGAGGCAACCCGATTGGCACATTGAGCGGCTAAAGCAATCTTGCCGCTTTGTGGTAACGTGACGACATCGTGATACAGACGGCCCGGTCAACTCCACGACCGGGCCGTCTGTATATTGCCGCATGAATTCTGCTGTAAGGGACTGACGTTTCATGGACGCTACTGCAACTGACGCTACCACCTCCCGTCCTGCACCGATGCTGTCGCCCGCTGACACCACTCGCCGCATTCAACAGGCGCTGGCCGGTGAGCTTGGGGTGCGCGAAGAACAGATCACCGCCACCGTCGAGCTGCTGGATGGCGGCGCGACCGTGCCGTTCATCTCGCGCTACCGCAAGGAAGCCACCGGCGGGCTCGATGACACCCAGATGCGTCAGCTCGAAGAGCGCCTGCGCTATCTGCGTGAGCTGGAGGAGCGGCGTCAGGTCGTGCTCGAGTCGATCGCCGAGCAGAACAAGCTGAGCGCCACGCTTGAGCGGGATGTACTGGCCGCCGACAGCAAGCAGCGCCTGGAAGATCTCTATCTGCCGTATCGCAAGAAGCGTCGTACCAAGGCCCAGATCGCGCGTGAAGCGGGGCTGGAGCCTCTGGCCGATGCGCTGCTCGCGGACCCGACGCTGGAGCCGGAAGCTCAGGCGGCCGGCTTCGTCGCTGCCGACAAGGACGTGGCGGATACCAAGGCGGCGCTGGATGGTGCCAAGCAGATTCTGATGGAGCGCTTCGCGGAGGATGCCGCCCTGGTCGGTCGCCTGCGTCAACGCCTGTGGGACGATGGCATCCTCAGCGCGCGCGTCATGAAGGGCAAGGAGCAGGAGGGCGCCAAGTTCTCCGATTACTTCGAGCATGACGAGCCGCTGCACAAGGCACCCTCGCACCGTGCGCTGGCCATGCTGCGGGGTCGCAACGAGGGCGTGCTGAGCCTCGCGCTCAAGCTGGAAGGCGAGGACGACCTGCCGCGTCACCCGATGGAAGGTGCCATCGCGACGCATTTCTCCCTAGATGATCAGGGGCGCGCTGCGGACCGCTGGTTGAAGGAAGTGGTGCGCTGGACCTGGCGCGTCAAGCTCTATACCCATCTGGAAAGCGAATTGATCGGCCGCCTGCGCGAGCGCGCCGAGCAGGAGGCCATCCAGGTCTTCGCCGACAATCTGAAGGACCTGTTGCTGGCAGCGCCGGCGGGCCCCAAGGCCACACTGGGGCTGGACCCGGGGCTACGCACCGGCGTCAAGGTCGCGGTGGTGGATGCCACCGGCAAGTATGTCGATCAGGCCACCATCTATCCGCATGCGCCGCACAATCGCTGGGACGCCTCGGTGGCCGAGCTGGTCAAGCTGATCGAACGGCATGATGTCGAGCTGATCGCCATCGGCAACGGCACCGCCTCACGCGAGACCGACAAGCTGGCCGCCGATGTGCTGACGCGCCTGTCCGGCCGTCGTCTGCAGAAGGTGATGGTCAATGAGGCCGGCGCGTCCATCTACTCGGCCTCGGAATATGCGGCGCGCGAATTTCCGGATCTGGACGTGACCATCCGCGGCGCGGTCTCCATCGCGCGTCGTCTGCAGGACCCGCTGGGCGAGCTGGTCAAGATCGAGCCCAAGTCCATCGGCGTCGGCCAGTACCAGCACGACGTCAGTCAGGTGCAACTGGGGCGCAGTCTGGAAGCCGTCGTCGAGGACTGCGTCAACGGTGTCGGCGTCGACCTCAACATGGCCTCAAGCGCGCTGCTGTCGCGTGTCGCGGGTCTCAACACCACGCTTGCCGAGAATATCGTCGCGCACCGGGACGCCAATGGCCGTTTCGCCTCGCGCCAGGAATTGCTCAAGGTCAGCCGGCTGGGTCCGCGCACCTTCGAGCAGTGTGCCGGCTTCCTGCGCATCGCCTCCGGCAAGAACCCACTGGATGCCAGCGCCGTCCACCCGGAGGCCTATCCGCTGGTCGAGCGCATCGCCAAGGCACACGGGCGTGATCTGCCGAGTCTGCTGGGTGACAGCGCCTTCCTGCGCACCGTGAAGCCGACGGAATTCACTGATGAGCACTTCGGCCTGCCGACGGTGACCGATATTCTGCGCGAACTGGACAAGCCGGGACGTGACCCGCGTCCCGAATTCCGCTTCGCCGAGTTCAAGGAAGGCGTCGAGACCCTCAAGGATCTCGAGCCGGGCATGAAACTTGAGGGCGTTGTCACCAACGTGACTCACTTCGGAGCCTTCGTGGACATCGGCGTGCATCAGGACGGCCTGGTACACATCTCTGCCCTGTCGCAAAAGTATGTTGCCGACCCGCGGGAAGTGGTCAAGGCGGGCGACATCGTCAGCGTCAAGGTGATGGAAGTCGACATCCCGCGTGCGCGCATCGCGTTGAGCATGCGCATGAGCGATACTCCCGCCGACAAAGGCGCGGCTGGCGAGGCGCGACGCAGCGCAGAGGGCGGTCGTGGTGGGCGCGCGCAAGGCGGTGGTGGCCGTCAGGAGCGCGGCGGTCGCGGCAGCAATTCTGGCGCTAGCGGCGGCGCGGCACCGGCCAACAATGCGATGGCGGCAGCACTGCTCAATGCGCGCAAGTCAAAATCATAAGCCTTGAAAGCATTTTTTACGCGCCCATAATGTGGGCATACTGACCTGACGCGAACGGTACCTGCCGTTCGCGTCTTGCATGGCATCCGGTGCAGCACGCGGGCCATGGTCATCCAATTCGACCGGAGAGGCTGGGCTTCTCCCCATGCGAAAGGGTTCATACCTTGTCCGAGCAACTCGCGTCCGCCATCGCGCGACTCACGCCCCAGGCCCGTCAGGGTCTCTTCGGGCGCCTGCGCCGTGGTATCGAGAAGGAAGGCCTGCGGGTTACCGCTGGCGGTGACATCAGCCAGACGCCGCATCCGCGTTCTCTGGGGTCGAAGCTGACCCACCCGTACATCACCACGGACTATTCCGAGTCTCTGCTCGAGTACATCACCCCGGTGTTCACTCGTCCCAAGGAGTCGCTGGAGTTTCTGGCTGACCTGCATCGTTTCAGCTATCGCAACCTGGGCGATGAGCTGATCTGGCCGGCCAGCATGCCGCCACGTCTGCACGGCAATGACAGCGTGCCGATCGCCGATTACGGCACCTCCAACAGCGGCACCATGAAGCATATCTACCGCAAGGGGCTGGATGTCCGTTACGGGCGCATCATGCAGTCGATTGCCGGTATCCATTACAACTTCTCGCTGCCGGATGATTTCTGGAGCCTGCTGCAGGGGCTGGAAGGGGCAGAGGCGGAAGATGCGCGTGATTTCCGCTCGCGTCGCTATTTCGAGTTGATCCGCAACTTCCGCCGCCATAGCTGGATCCTGCTCTATCTGTTCGGCGCCTCGCCGGGGATCGACGAGAGCTTCCTCGATGGCGGCAATGATGATCGCCTCAAGCGTCAGGCGGACCGCAGTCTGGTCTCGGCCTACGCCACCAGTCTGCGCATGTCGGACCTGGGCTATCAGAACAAGGTGCAGGCGCAGCTCAAGATCTGTTTCAACTCGCTGGACAACTTCGTCGGCACTCTGCGTCACGCCATTGTCACGCCGTGGAAGGACTACGAGAAGCTGGGCGTCAAGCAGGCCGACGGCAGCTGGTCGCAGCTCTCCAGCAACATCCTGCAGATCGAGAACGAGTACTACTCCGACATCCGTCCCAAGCGTGTCACCCGGCAGAACGAGACGCCCAGTCAGGCACTGGAAGGGCGCGGTGTCGAATACATCGAAGTGCGCTGTCTGGATCTCAATCCCTTCCTGCCGGTCGGGATCGACGAGACGCAGATCCGCTTCCTCGATACCTTCCTGATCTGGTGTCTGCTGACAGAGAGTCCGTGGATCGACGACGAGGAATGCGCCACGCTCGACGACAGCAAGCGTCGCGTGGTCGAGGCAGGGCGTGACCCGGCGCTGACCCTGAGCGTCAATGGTGAAGAGCGACGCCTGCGCGATCTGGCAGCCAATATCATGGATGAGCTGGGGGAAGTCGCGGGCCTGCTCGACAGTGGCGACAAGGCTGGCAGCGCGCACCGTGATGCGCTGGCGGCACTCGCACCGCGCTTCGATGATGCCCAGACCACACCGTCTGGCCGTCTGCTGGCCAGCATGCTCGACAACGGCAGCAACTTCGTCGACGAAGTGCTGGCGCTGGCCAGGGGCCAGGCCGAGCAGTTCAAGTCAGAACCGACGGAGCGTGCGCGCGGCTATCTGCTCGATCAGCTGGTCGAGACCTCGCTGCAGCAGCAGGGCGATATCGAGAAGGGGGATCATCAGGATTTCGACACCTTCATGGCCGAGTACTTCGCGTCCGCCCATGCTACGCAACCGGCGTGATCTCGAGACGCAACGCCAATTCATGTTCAGGTCATCGCGACACGGCATGATAGGTATCAGTCGCTGATAGTGACGGATTCGGCTATCGCTGCATCATCGGCGCCTCAGGCTTGAGGCGCCGATGATGTATGTGGCCTGCGCACCCTGACGACTGAGCGCGGTTGCTGGGCACGACGCGATGCATGCCTCCATGCAGTCGCAGGGCCTTGATGGCCTTGCGGCTGCGTCATTTCTCACCCATGACTCCACTGGAGTTTTACCGGCAAGGACGGCAAATGACACAAGCGGACAAACAATCTGGGCAGCGGCCGGTAGCGCGCAAGGGTGGGCTTGCCAGCCTGGCGAGCTGGAGCGGGCGTCAATGGTGTCTGTTGGGAGCGCTGGGATGCGCCTTTTTGCTGGGCGTGGCCTTCGTGCTGCAGTTCGCCTTCGACCTGGCACCGTGTTCACTGTGCATCTTCCAGCGCGTGGCGGTGGCCGTGGCAGGCGTATTTTTCTTGCTGGGGGCCTTGCATGGCCCCGGGCGTGTCGGCACGCGTATCTACGCGCTGGGCGCACTGGCCGGCAGCATCGGTGCGGTCGTGCTGGCGGGTCGCCATGTCTGGCTGCAGTCTCTGCCGCCGGACCAGGTGCCGGCCTGTGGCCCGGGCCTCAACTACATGCTGGAAGTGCTGCCGGTATGGGACGTGATCACCCAGGTGCTCAACGCCTCCGGTGAGTGCGCCCAGATCAGCGCGCAATGGCTGGGGCTTTCGATCCCGCAGTGGTCGTTGATCGGCTTCTGTGGGCTGGCGCTGGTACCGCTGGCGATGCTGTGGAGCAGCTTCCGCCGTTGAGGCAATTAGCCCTGCCACCATGGTGGGGGGTTGGCAGCGTGCACGGCATGGAGGATAGTGGGTTGGCAGCGGGGCGAGCACCGGATGTCAGCCCCTATCGTTCGGGTCATGCCAGAGGAGGCGCCCATGCTGGAGGAATGCACCACTGCGGCGGAACGCTTTCGTGGCGTTCATCAGTTGGTTGATCGCTGGCTGGACCAGCGACGCGAGATGCTGGTCTGCTTCATGGATCTGCACGAGGCCTGCGTCAATGACCTCGATCAGCTCGAGATGACACGCGTCAATCGTTTCATCGAGCTTTTGATGGACTACATCTCGGCAGGGCATTTCGAGGTCTATCCTCAGCTCAAGGAAGAAGGCCGTGTCTTCGAGGATACCGCGGCACTGGCAGTCTGCGAGCAGCTGATGCAGCGTCTGGAGCCCTCCACCGAGCTGGTGCTGTCCTTCGACGAGGATTTCTCCAGCCCTACCCGCTGCCAGCACTATCGCGCCCGACTGCCGGAATGGCTGGCCCGCCTGCAGCAGGGGCTGACCGAGCGCTTCGCCCTGGAGGATCAGCTGATCCAGCGTCTGCATGCGGTACACGAGCCTGTTGCCCAATCTGCCCCGTCGGGCCAGTCGGTGTCCTGAGGCGCCTCCCGTCAGGCAGCCATCAAAAAGCCCCGCCAGCGAATGCTGGCGGGGCTTTTTGATGCTCATCCCGAGGCGTGTCTCGAAAGAGGCTTACATCAGTGAGGAGGCTTCCGGACGCTCGATCTCGGTCAGTTCGATCTCGCCGGTCAGCAGATCACGCTCGAAGGCTTCCTTGTCGATGTTGAAGCCAAGGAATTCCTGGGCGAGATACATGTCCTTCTCGGCGTTGCCCAGGCAGCTGGTGCCACCCGGTGACGGCGTCATGTTGAAGACGATGCCGGTGCCCGGATTGATCTTGGCTTCGCCCATCACGAGCTTCTGCTTGCTCTTGTCAATCAACTGCGGACGAACGCCACCGAAGCCCTTGGCGAAGCTGACGTCCTTGACGTCCAGGCTCGGCACGATCTTCTTGATGTCGCCGTGGAACAGACGCTCACGCAGCACCGGCACCTCGAACATGAAGTTCTTGAAGATGTAGTTGCGGATGTCGCGCACCTTCATCAGGTCCCATAGGGCCTTGACGACGTTGCGGTCCATGCGCAGCACCTTGAGGAATTCCCAGAAGGTCTTGCCGTTGTAGCGCTCCAGCAGCGGCAGCATCAGGGCGGTCGGGCCGAAGCGGGTCTTGCCTTCCACTAGCACGTCCGGGTCGCCGTGCACGGCGGCGAACGGCAGGTTCTCGTTCTGGATGGTGTAGACCTTGCCGTTGAGCACCTTCGGGGTGAAGTAGAAGGAGCCGGCCATCGGCAGGCAGGACTTGTCCAGGCCGTAACCCATCTTGTGGGCGAACAGCAGCGAGTGACCGCCGGCGCTGACCACGACATAACGTGCGCTGAGCTCGCCCTTGTCGGTCTTGACCTTGTAGACGTCACCTTCCTTGCGGATGTCTTCCACGGCGGTCGAGAGGCGAACGTCGAAGTTCATGCCTTTCTCGGCCGCTGCCTTCTCGCCTTCGCTGACGAAGGCTTCCGACAGGGTGGTGTAGTTGACGGCGGTATATTCGTCGGTGGAACCCAGCGCGACGATCTCCTCGTCAGGACGACGACCTTCCACCACCTTCGGCTCCAGCTCGGCGATGTCGTCACGCTCGAGCAGCTTCAGGTTGGGGAACAGCTGCTTGAAGGTGTCGAAGCGCTTGCGTAGGAACTGGCATTCCTTGGCACCGACCGCCAGCACCATCTTCGGATACTTGTAGACGATGTGATCGCGCTCACTCTCGCTGAGCTTGGTGGCGAAGTTGACCACCATGCCCGCGGTGCGCTTGGTCACACGCGCCTTCTCGACCGTGTAGTTGGTCTCGATGTCGCCGCAGTGAATGGTCTGGGAGTTGTTGCGACCGTGCGAGTTGACGATCGCGACGTGGTCGTACTTTTCCACCAGGCCGACCGACTTGAGGTCGGTGTAGCGGGCGAGTTCATAGAGAAGGGCGGTGCCGGACACGCCGCCACCCACAATCAGGACATCGTATGTCGTTGAGGACATGGCTGCTCACGCTCAAGGTTGGTGAGGGACATCCCCCGGACCCGACCGGGATTCCGGAGGCCGTCCTGCCGTGACGGGGCAAAAGTTGCCGCACCAGGCTCGACGGTTCGATGGACACACATTATAGACACATCTTGTGCGAAATGATTCAGCAAATAAGGTCGACTTTATGGTGAATGCTTGTAGCCACATGAAAACCTTATAGCTGAGGTTGCTCGACCTTATGGATCGATTAAATTCATGTAAATCAGTCTTTTATCAGTCGCGCAGTGAAATGATTCGCCAATCGCGCGCGTCAGCGGCGGCGCGCAGTTGCTCATCCGGGTCCACTGCGATGGCAGTATCGACACGCTCCAGCAGTGGCAGGTCATTGATGGAGTCGCTGTAGAAGGTGCTGCCATCCAGGGTGTGGTCACGTTCGGCGAGCCAGGCTTCGAGGCGGGTCACCTTGCCGGCCTGGAAGCTGGGGACGCCGCTGACGCGCCCGGTGTAGCGGCCGTTGACGACCTCGGGTTCGATGGCGATCAGCTCATCGACGCCCAGGCGGTCCGCGATGGGAGCGGTGATGAAGCGATTGGTGGCGGTGATGATCAGCAGGGTGTCGCCGCGTGCCCGGTGACGTGCCAGCAGCTCTTCCGCCCGCGGCAGGATGATGGGCTCGATCTTGGCGGCCATGAACTGCTGGTGCCAGGCCGCCAGCTGCTCCGGACTGTTCTCGGACAACGGCTTGAGTGAGAAGGCCAGGTATTCGTGAATGTCCAGCTCGCCACTCTGGTAGAGCTGGTAGTAGCGCTCATTGGCTTCACGATAGACGTTGGCGTCGACAGCGCCCTGTTCGACCAGAAATTCGCCCCAGGCGTGATCACTGTCCCCGGCGATCAGGGTATTGTCGAGATCAAAGATGGCCAGACTCACGGAAAACTCCTTGCTCTGCCCAGCCACACTCGGCTGGGCGACAGACACGGACAACAGAGCACGATAGGGTGCCGGCCCAGTGTTTGCGCGGGTGTACGGTGGCCGACGAGCAGTCTCGCTCGGCCGTGTTGCACTGCAATAGCGTGAAGGCAGCGATTATTGCAGAGGTGCTCGGGCTTTCACACCGCCAAACCGCGTATTGAAGCGCTTTCAGCCTTTGTGGAAGAATGGTTTCAATTAACGAATCAAAGGTGACATCCGTGATCGACGCTGACGGCTTTCGCCCCAACGTTGGCATCATCATTGCCAACTGTGAGGGCCAGCTGCTCTGGGCGCGCCGGGTAGGACAGAATGCGTGGCAGTTTCCGCAAGGGGGCATCAAGCCAAACGAGACACCGCAACAGGCGCTGTTTCGTGAACTCGAAGAAGAGATCGGCCTGAAAGCTGAGGACGTCGAGATACTGGCCTGCACCCGTGGATGGCTGCGCTACCGGTTACCCAGACGCATGGTAAGAACGCACTCCCGACCGATCTGCATCGGTCAGAAGCAGAAGTGGTTCCTGTTGCAGATTCGCTGCCAGGACAACCGCGTCAGTGTGGATACCACGCCCAATCCTGAATTCGATGGCTGGCGTTGGGTAAGCTACTGGTATCCGCTGGGGCAGGTCGTGGCCTTCAAGCGCGAGGTCTATCGGCGCGCCCTGCGTGAGTTGGCGCCGCGCCTGCAGCGTCTGGTGGACACCGAACGGCTCAAGGCACTCGCCGAGGGGGCATCGCTGCATGAGGCGCGAGGTGCCTGCGGGACGCCTGGGGCCAGTGGCTCGCCGGTCGGCACTGCCAACGCGGCGGCCAAGGGGCTCGATGGCACAGGTGCCGCTGGCTCCGGGGCCGGTGGCGCCAGCTCCAAGGGTCACGGGCGTCATTCGTCCGGCTGATGGCGTTGATGGGCGCGGGTGGCTAAGGGTGGGTCACGCCGCCTTGGCTGAGCAATCACCTTCTCGACGTCTTCGATGCGCGAGATACACCATGCTTGAGGTACTCCATGCTTGAGGTGCTACGTCGTATCGTTCAGGAGGTCAATGGCGCACGTTCTCTGGACGCGGCACTGGCGACCATGGTGTTGCGCATACGCAAGGCCATGAAGACGGACGTCTGCTCCGTCTATCTGCTGGCACCGGAAAGCGATCGCTTCGTTCTAAAGGATACCATCGGTCTGCGCTCGTCGTCGGTGGGGCAGGTCAGTCTGGCGCGTGGCGAGGGCCTGGTCGGGATGGTGGCGCTCAGGGAAGAGCCGCTCAACCTCGAGGATGCGCCCGCACACCCCCAATTCCGGTATTTCGAGGAGACCGGAGAGGAACGCTTCTCCAGCTTCCTTGGAGTCCCCATCATTCATCAGCGTCGTGTACTCGGGGTGCTGGTCATCCAGCAACACGAGAAGCGTCGTTTCGATGAAGGTGAAGAAGCCTTCCTTGTCACCCTCGGCGCGCAGCTGGCGGGAGTGCTGGCCCACGCGCTGGCCACCGGGGCGCTGGGCAAGCTGGCCGGTACCAGCGGCCAGGCGACCTTCTCCGGCGTGGCCGGCTCCCCCGGCATCGCCATCGGCAAGGCCTTCGTGCTGTCTCCGCCCGCCGACCTGGACGCCGTCCCCGATCTGATTCCCACCGATATCGAATTCGAGATCGCACGCCTCAAGGAGGCGATCAACGCCGTGCGCGAAGAGATTCGCGTCGCGGCGGAGCGCCTCGCCAGTCGTATCTCCACCCAGGAACATGCGCTGTTCGAGGTCTATCAGCAGATGCTGGGCGACGCGGCGCTGGGGCAGGAGGTCGAGAAGCGCATCCGTGAAGGACAGTGGGCGCCGGCGGCGCTGGCCGATATCGTGCGCCGCCATGTGCAGTATCTCGAGCGTGTCGATGACGACTATCTGCGCGAAAGAGCCGCCGATATACGGGATCTTGGGCGTCGCGTGTTGTCACACCTGCAGGAAGAGGGTGACAGCGGTCCGATCGAATACCCGGAAAACACCATCCTCATCGGTCACGAGATCAGTCCCGCCACGCTGGGAGAGGTCCCGCGTGAACGCCTCAAGGGACTGGTCGCGGTCAGTGGCTCGAGTACCTCGCATGTCGCCATTCTGGCGCGTGCGATGGGGATTCCCACCGTGCTTGGCATGGTAGATCTTCCGTTGTCGCGACTGGGCGGTGCACCGGTCATTCTCGATGGTCACCGTGGTCGACTGGTAGTGCGTCCCGAGATTGAGCTCGGCGCCTACTATTCTCGGCTGATCGAGGAGGAGCAGGCGTTGAGCGCGCTGCTGGAACAGGAGCAGGATCTGCCAAGCGTGACCCCGGATGGCCATGGTCTGCCGCTGATGGTGAATACCGGTCTGGCGCTGGATTCTGTCGCATCGCTCAAGTCGCGGGTCGGCGGGGTCGGGCTCTACCGCACCGAAGTACCGTTCATGATGAGTGACCGCTTCCCCAGCGAGCAGGAGCAGGCGCGTCTGTATCGTGAGCAGCTGCTGGGTTTCGCGCCGCTGCCGGTCACCATGCGCACGCTGGATATCGGCGGTGACAAGGATCTGCCCTATTTTCCGATCAACGAGGCCAATCCCTTCCTGGGCTGGCGGGGCATCCGGGTGACGCTTGATCACCCCGAGGTCCTGATGGTGCAGCTGCGAGCCATGCTGCGTGCCGCGGAAGGGCTGGACAATCTGCGCATCATGCTGCCGATGATCTCGGGGATCGAAGAAGTCGATACAGCGCTGGCGCTGGTCAATCGAGCGCTGGTCGAGCTGGCCGAAGAGGGCATCAACGTCTCGCGACCGAGTGTCGGCGTGATGATCGAGGTGCCCGCGGCGCTCTACCAGCTGGAAGCGCTCGCCACCCGGGTCGACTTCTTCTCCGTGGGCTCCAATGATCTCACCCAGTATCTGCTGGCGGTGGACCGCAACAACCCGCGCGTGGCGAGTCTCTACGATGCCTGCCATCCGGCGGTGTTGCGTGCCCTGGCGCGCCTGGCGGAAGAGTCGCGTGCGCTTGAGATGCCGGTGAGCGTCTGCGGTGAGCTGGCGGGCGACCCCGCCGGGGCCTTGCTGCTGCTGGGCATGGGCTTTGACAGCCTGTCGATGAATGCCCCGAGCCTGCCGCGCGTGCGTGCGGCCATTCGGCGGGTGTCACTGAGTGCGGCGCAGGGACTGGTGGACGAGGTGCTGTGTCAGCCCACCGCCGATGAGGTTCATGACCTGTTGCTCCACCGTCTGCAGGCCTGGGATCTGGCCCATCTGTTGCCGCCGCGCGACAACGCGCCCGTGGCGCAGAAGGCCGGCGAGACGACTAGCTGAGCCGCCAGCTGCCGATGTCTCCTTCCTCGCCGCTCCCTGTGGCGATCGAGCATGTCATGGCCCTGCGGCTGGCGATGGTGTGGCCCTCAGGGCTGAAGCGGCGCTCCAGCAGGGTCAGGGTCTGCACCACATCGGATGCATCAGCCGTGTCCCTTGCCGGGTGGCGTTGCCAGCGCACCAGAGTCGAGGCCCTGGTGCCATATTCGGCGCTGACGATGAATGGGCTGGACAGCAGGACTTCGCGTTCGGGCGTTAGCCCGGTGACCGGCAGCTGAGCCGGCGCGGGCCGCCAGTCATCCTTGAGCAGGTCGAGCAACGCATCGTCGCTCAATGTTCGTGTCGTTGTCTGACCAGCACGGGCTGATCGGTCGAGGAGGGCTGTCAGGCGGCCACTCAGGCGTCGTTGCTTGGGCCAGTCGGCCTCGGGATGGCCGTTGCTCAGGCTGTGGACGCCCGCGCCAAGACGGCTCACCTCGGCCCCTTGCGGGCCATGATGCAGGCGCCATAACGTCTTGCCATCGCAGACCAGCAGGTTGCACCAGTCCACGGCCTCAAGCGTCAGTGCAGACAGCTTCCGTGCGTCCGCTCCCTCCAGTGCCGCGGGCACGCTCTCTCCCGCGACCAGTGCGCGCAACCAGTCCTCAAGGCCCCAGCGTGAGCATCGGCCCAGCGCCTGACGCGCCGCTGCCGCGACCAGCTGGCCACGGCTGATGCTGGCCGTCGGGGCAGGGTGATCCAGCTGGCGCACATTGGTCAGCGTGGCGAGGCTGCCGGCGGGGTGCATGACCAGCCAACCGCCGCCGGCCACCAGGTCGCGTCCGCCGCACAGGACACCATCCGGCCATACGCAGAGTCCGGCGGTGGCGCGCGCGTGAAACTCATCCCGGTTGCCGATCAGTAGCAGGCATTCGCCTTGCGCCGAGTCCGGTTGCCAGTCAAATGCCATCAGGCACATGTCGCCACTCCATCAGGGGGTCGGGAGAAAATAGCGCCTCTGTCACGCTGGCACTGCATGACGCCTGACGGCGGCTTGCGTATGCTGCTGCTTTGTCTCGACAGCTTGCGCTGGTCAGCGGTCGGGCTTGCCGACGCCTCACCTACAGGATGCTTTCAGATCATGTTCTCGCGCCGTGCTTCCTCTGTCGAGTCACCGCCTGCGGCGGCGGTGGCTTCGAATCCCCAGAATCCCGCCAGTGGCCTGGAGAAGGTCTGGGCGCGCATGATTCGGCTGACGGCTGGCCCGCTGCTGCTTGCGGAGCTGGCGGTGGCGTTGTGCTTTCTGGTCGGGGCTGCCGTGGTCTGGGACAGCACGCAGCATGCGGCCGTCGATACCGCGCTGGGGGAACTCAGGAAGGAGCATGCGCTGGCCACGGCGCTGGTCAGTGAGCGCCTGGAAACCCAGCAGCGTCGCCTGCAGATCCTGGCACGCTACGCACGGCGCCATCTCGATTTCGGCGCCACCGGGAGCAGCGCCTATGACGATGGCCTGGACCAGTTCTCGCTCACCGAGCAGGGCCAGTTGTTCAGGCCGGTATCGCGCGGGGGAGCCGCACTCTATGGTGAATTCGAAGGACCGTTGAGCGATGAGGATCGTGACGCCGGGCGGCGACTGATGCATATGCAGTGGCTGCTGTCGGACCTCTACTCGTCGGACCCCCTGATCTCACGCCTGTTCGTGAGTCTCGATAACAGCATGGTCATGCTCTATCCCTGGTTCAACGTGCTGGACGCCTTCGCGCCGGGCAGCGATTTCATGCCCTACACCGGAGTGCTGCCGGACACCGTGCGTCAGCTTGCCGAGAATACCGACAATGGTGCGGCACGCGTGGTCTGGCTGCCGCCGCACCCCGGGCCTGCCGGTCTGCCGCAGATCACGGCGCTGGCTGAGGTCTCGCTCGGCAATGGTCAGAAGGCGCGTGTCGGGCTGGATCTCGCGCTGCCGCAGATGGAGGCGCGCCTGCTGCTGCCGGGGCATGCCCCCCCGGATGCCTTCTGGCTGGTCGATGACCACCTGAACGTCTGGGCGGCCAGCAGCAATGTCGGCGACGGCCATTCCCGGGAGCTGCCCGCGGATATCGCCCGCGCGATGGATACCAGTCTGCGTGGCGTCACGCTGGTCGACCCGCGCGGGACTCAGGTGGTGGTGTGGGACAGCTTGCCAGTCACGGGTTGGCGCCTGGTGTCCAGTACGCGACTCGAGGTGCCCGGTCAGGTGCCGTTGCTGACCCTGTTGCTGGGCAGTGGTGGCGCGCTGCTGCTGGTGTTTGCCGTCATCATGCTCATCTTGCAGTGGCGGCTCAGGCGCATGGATCAGCGCCTGGGGCAGCCCCTGGAATGGTTGGCGCGCCAGAGCGAGCGTATCGAGAACGGTGAAGTGATGGAGGAGTACCCGCCGGTGGGGCGGCAGGCCTATCCGGCGGATGACATCCTGCGTCGCCACCGTGGGGCGGTGGCCTTGCTGCGTCGTGGTCGCGGCCATGAGCTGGATGCCTTGCCGCTGCCGGCCTTCGTGATGCGTCATGGGCTGTTGGCGATGGCCAACCCGGCCTTCGAGAAGCTGTTCGGGCTGGTATTGCATGAGGCGCTGGGCCGGTCGGTGGGCAGCTTGCTGATGCTGGAGCCCAACCCCAGCGTGCCCAGCAGTCGTGAACTCCGGGTACATGACGCCGAGGGGCGCATGCGGCGCATGCGTCTGGAGCTGTGTCGCTTCAACAATGACCCGGCGCAGGTGCTTGGCGTGATGATCGATGAGTCAGAGCACGATCAGGCCAGCCAGCAATTGCTGGTCGCGCGTGACCGTGCTCGCGAAGAGGCGCGTCTGAAGAGTGATTATCTGGACATGCTGCACGCTGAGTTGACGCCGCCGCTGCAAGGCCTGGTGCGCAAGCTTGGTCAGCTCCGGCGTGAGCGCCATATCGAGGATGCCGAGCTCAGCCTGCTGCAGGGCCGCCTCGACAGCGTGGCGCAACTGCTGGATGCCCTGACCGAGCGTGAGGAAGTGGTACGAACGCCGCTGGAAGAGAATGACTTCTCGCCGACCGAGACGCTGGGGGCGCTGCTCGAGGACATGCAGCAGCGTCATCATGATGTCGGCTGCCCCTTCGAGTGGCAGCTGGGACCGATGCCGGAGGCATTGCGCGGTGATGTGCGTCGGCTTGCACAGCTGTTCGAGCATCTGGCGGAAGGCTGCATGCGCCACGAAAGCGCCAGTCATCAATCCTTGCTGCTTGAGCTGCAGCAAGGCTGTGAGCTGCCGGCCTGTCGCGATGCAGCGTTCTCTGCCGAGGGTTCAGATGACGAGGGCGCTGGCTGCTGTTGCCTGCGACTTGAGCTGCGTGGGCATGTCGGGCTCGATATCGGTCATCAATCGCCCTCGAGTCTTGTCATGGCGCGGCGCTTGATCGACGAGCTGGGCGGCAGCTATCGCCAGATCAACCTGGACGACGAGCAGGCGCTGGAAATCCTGCTGCCGATGACATGGCCGGGCAAGCCCACCGAAACCCGTATCCTGGTGGTCGATGACGGGCCAGTGAATGCGATGCTGGCGCGCACGGTGCTCGGGCGGCAAGGGTTGTTGGTCGATACCGCCAGCAGCGGCGAAGAGGCGCTGGCCGCACGTGGACAGCATTTCTACGCCCTGGTGTTCATGGATATCTTCATGCCCGGCATGGACGGCGTCAGTGTCAGCCAGCGCTGGCGCGAGCAGGAAGCCGCCGCCGGCAGTGAGCGGCGCAGTGTCATCATCGCGCTGACCGCCAATGCCAGTGAAGCTGATCGCGAGCGCTTCTTCGCCGCCGGGCTGGATGATTATCTGGGCAAGCCCTACCGGCCCCAGGCGCTGATCGACAAGGTCAGCATGTGGCTGCCTGACGTGACGCTCACGCCACGCGCGTCCGGCAGCGGCGAAGGTCCAGTATCAACAGAGGGCTGACGGTCATGGCGTTGAGAGGCCCTGGCCACTCTCGGCAGACAGTCACCGCAATGCAGCATGAAAGGAGTCAGGTATGTGGTGGTGGTATCCCTTGTTGGGCGCAGTCGCCGGCATGATTGCGGGTCTGTTCGGGATAGGTGGAGGGCTTGTCATCGTGCCGGTGCTGGCCGCGGCCTTCGTGCTGCAAGGCGTCGCGCCGGAGGTATTGATGCACCTGGCGATCGGCACCTCGCTGGCCACCATCGTGGTGACCTCGCTGTCGTCGGCGCGGGCACATCATGAGCGCGGTGCGGTGCGCATCGATTGGCTCAAGCGGTTGTTGCCGGGGCTGGTGGTCGGCACCGGGCTGGGCGTGGTGCTGGCCAGTGAACTGAGCGGCGAGACCCTCAAGCTGGCCTTCGGCGTCTTCGTGCTGCTGGTGGCGGCCAAGCTCGGGCTGGATCTCAAGGTGGGCCAGATGGCACAGGCCCCCGGGCGGGTCGGCCAGTTCGTGGGTGGCAGTACCGTCGGCGTGATTTCCTCGCTGTTCGGCATCGGTGGCGGCACGGTGATGGTGCCGATGCTTTCCAGCTGGCAGGCGCGCATGACCGAGGCGGTGGGGACCGCCGCCGCTGCAGGCTTTCCCATCGCGCTGACCGCCGCACTGACCAATATCGTGGTCGGTTGGCATGCCCCCAACCTGCCGGAACACGCCATCGGCTATGTCCATTGGGTGGCGTGGCTGGGCATCGTGCTGGTGTCCGTGCCGTTTGCGCGCCTCGGGGCGCGGCTGGCGCATGCCTTGCCGGCCCTGCTGCTCAAGCGCCTGTTCGCGCTGATTCTGGTAGTCGTCGGACTGCGGTTTCTGCTGGCGTGAGCGGGAATACGCTGCCTCAGGCAGGTCGTGTTCATGCTTTGACTGTTATGCTCTGCCCGCCTGAGAGGCGATGCCTGCATCGCTCAGTACGTTGATAGAGCCCGACTTCCTCATTCAAGGTTTTCACATGTTGCAATATCCTGAGATCGACCCCGTGGCGCTGGCGCTGGGGCCCTTCAAGATTCACTGGTACGGGTTGATGTACGTGATCGGTTTCGCGGCGGCCTGGGGGCTGGCACGAGCACGTCGCGCACGCGTCGGCCTCAGTCAGGACGCGGTGGGCGACCTGATCTTCTTCGGCGCCCTGGGTGTGGTGCTGGGGGGCCGCCTGGGGTACGCGCTCTTCTATGGTTTCGACAAGCTGCTGGCGGACCCGGTGTGGATCTTCAAGGTCTGGGATGGCGGCATGAGCTTCCATGGCGGCCTGCTGGGCGTGTTGATCGCGATGCTGTTGTTCGCGCGTCGCCATCAGCTGACCTTCTTCCAGCTGACCGATTTCATCGCGCCGATGGTGCCGATCGGCCTCGGCGCAGGACGGCTGGGCAACTTCATCAATCAGGAGCTGCCGGGGCGCATCACCGATGTCTCCTGGGGTATGGTCTACCCGCTCTACGGGCCGGAGCCGCGTCATCCCTCGCAGCTCTATCAGTTTGCACTGGAAGGTGTCGTGCTGTTCGCCATCCTGTGGTTCGTCTCGCGTGAACCGCGCCAGAAGGGCTTGATCTCCGGTCTGTTTCTGCTCTGCTACGGTTGCTTCCGGTTCATCACCGAATTCTTCCGTCAGCCGGACTCCCAGCTCGGCTTCATCGCCTTCGACTGGCTGACCATGGGCCAGCTGCTGTCGCTGCCGATGGTGCTGTTCGGGCTGCTGTTGATGGCCTGGTCGCGCGGTCAGGAAGTGGCGCAGCCGCCGGTGCCTCGGGCTTCCTGAGGTGGCAATGCAGGCGTGAATACAGGGGGCATTCGGTGTAAACTGGCCTCCTGCCAGATACGCAAGAACGCGGCCATCGGGTCGCGTTCTTGCGTATCTGGCAGCGTCACATATCGTCAAGTGAACGATTCGAATTCATGAAGAGGCTGGCGCAGGGCTACCTACGGCTCCGCTCGCCGCGCCAGCCTCTGACACGCCGTACGGACTCGCCACCATGCAACCCTATCTAGATCTGATGCGCCATGTGCTGGAAAACGGCACACAAAAGGGCGATCGCACCGGCACCGGCACCCTGAGTGTCTTCGGCCACCAGATGCGCTTTGATCTGGCCGAAGGCTTCCCGCTGGTCACGACCAAGAAGCTGCACCTGCGCTCGATCATCCACGAGCTGCTGTGGTTCCTGAAAGGTGATACCAACATCGCGTACCTGAAGGAAAACGGCGTGCGTATCTGGGACGAGTGGGCCGATGAGAATGGCGACCTCGGGCCGGTATACGGTTACCAGTGGCGCAGCTGGCCGAACCCGCAAGGTGGTTCCGTCGACCAGATCAGCCAGCTGATCGAGCAGATCAAGACCAACCCGGATTCGCGCCGCCTGATGGTCTCGGCCTGGAATCCGGCGCTGGTGGACGAGATGGCGCTGCCGCCCTGTCATGCGCTGTTCCAGTTCTACGTCGCCGATGGCCGCCTGTCCTGCCAGCTCTATCAGCGCAGCGCGGACATCTTCCTGGGCGTGCCGTTCAACATCGCAAGCTATGCGCTGCTGACCCAGATGGTCGCACAGGTGTGTGGTCTCAAGCCGGGCGAGTTCATCCACACCCTCGGCGATGCCCACCTGTACAGCAATCATCTCGAGCAGGCGCGTGAGCAGTTGACGCGTGAGCCGCTGGCGCTGCCGCAGCTGGTGTTGAATCCGGAGGTCACGGACCTGTTCGACTTCACCTTCGATGACATTGCCATCGAAGGCTATGAATCCCATCCGCATATCAAGGCGCAGGTGGCTGTATGAGCGATAATGAATTCTCTCCGCTGACTGCGGCGGCTGACACCGTCGTGCCCGTCGCGATGATTGCCGCCATGTCGGTCAACCGCGTGATCGGCGTCGACAACCAGTTGCCGTGGTACCTGCCGGAAGACCTGAAGTTCTTCAAGCATGTCACCCAGGGCAAGCCGGTGATCATGGGTCGCAAGACCTTCGCCTCCATCGGCAGGCCGCTGCCCAACCGCCTCAACATCGTGGTCACGCGTGACAGCGAGTTCCATCACGATGGCGTACGGGTCTGCAGTGACCTGGCCGCCGCACTGAGCATGGCGGACCACCACGCGATGATCGAAGGCGTCGATGAGATCATGGTGATCGGTGGCGGTCAGATATACGCCCAGGCGCTGCCAGTGGCGACGCGCCTCTATCTCACCGAGGTTGCGGTCGAGATCGAGGGCGATGCCCATTTCCCGGCGCTGGATGCGAGCTGGCAGGAAGCGCAGCGCGTCCCGGGGGAGAGCGGTGAGGGTCTGCCGGCTTATGACTTCGTGCGTTTCGAGCGCCGCGACGTCTGAGCCACTGGCTGGCCGGCGTGACCTTTACAGTCAGCAGGTACTGACACAGACTGGTGCCAAACGGAACTGCCCATAGCGTGCAAGGGAGGCTCAGGCCTTGACGATGGATCGCCTCGAAGCGCTGTATTCTGCGCTTGAACATGAAGCCGACACACAGCAACAGCAGCGTGACACAGAGCGCCAGGCCCGTACGGCCCTGGAGTCGGAAAATGCCCGCCTGCGCGATGCGCTGGCCCAGCTGGAGCAGCAGGCGGCGTCTGCAGTCACGGCAGATGCCGATGCGCATCAGCGTGCTCTGGCAGAAGCCGAGCGAGCGCTGGCCGCGGAGCGTCATGAGCGTGAGCAGCTCGCTGAGCAGCTCGCGGCGGCGCGCCAGACACTGCAGGAGCAGCAGGCGCAGTTGAACGCGGTGAATGAGGCGTTGCTGGCGCGAGATGCGCAATTGCGTGAACTGGTTGAGCAGGCTGAGCAGGCTTCTGCGCCGCAACCCTCCGCGAATGTGGAGGCGGGTCTGACAGCGCAACAGGAGGCTCAGGCGGAGCGTCTGGCCTCAGAGCGCCTGAACGTGAGTCAGCCGGTAGCTGCCGCGCAGACAGCGGCGGCTGCCGACTCGTCCGAGGCTCAGGCACCGCAAGCTCAGGTACCGCAGGAGCAGGAAGCGCGGCAGCAGAACGAAGTCGCGCAGGACGAAGCCCCTCAGGCGCAGCAGGCGTCTCGGCCTGAGGCAGCGCCTTCTCCCCATGCGCTGCTCAAGCAGTGGTACAAGCGTTATCCGGATACCTTTTTCAAGGGCCATACCCGGCCGTTGAAGATCGGCATCCATATCGAGCTGCTGGAAAACGAGCCCTGGGATGACAAGCTGGTACGGCGCGCGCTAGCGGGTTATGTCCACCTGCCACGGTATCTGAAGGCGGTACGGGCAGGCACGCAGCGCGTGGATCTCTCGGGCCAGTCGGTGGGTGCCGTGACGGAAGATGAGGCGCGCCATGCCCGTCAGCAGCTCGATGAGTTGACGCGCCAGCAGAAGGCGCGAGAAGAGCAGGCAACCGATCAGCGTATCAGCCACAAGCTCAGCGAGCTGATGACCAAGCATCGTCCCTGAGCACGGTCCCTGAGCGCCATCCCTGAAAGTGTGCTGGCAGGTGGTGTGACAGCTGGTGAAGACGCTCGATCGACAATGATCGGTGGTAACAGACAAGGCCCCTGTGCGGATTCCCGCACAGGGGCCTTGTCGTTGATGGGCGGAAATCCGCACAGCTCCCTCATAAACTGCCAGCGCCGGCGGAATTCGGCTCAGTCGTGTGAGAGTCGTGCGCGACTTGTTTGTCTGCAACTCATTGAATTATCTGGATTGTCTTTTCTATCTGGCGGCTGTGGCGCAATGCTCGCAGTGTCTCGGCCGTCCCTGCTCGCGCCGCGCCTCTGCGTGGCTTCGTGTCGGAGCCGCGCAGACGGGATATCGAATGCCCTACAAGACCCACAATATCCGCAATTCAAGAGGATTCGCCATGCGCCTTATCAAGCCAGCCCTGACCGCCCTGAGTGCCGCCATCCTGTTTGCCTCGACGACGGCCATGGCCGATCCGATCACCATCAAGTTCTCCCATGTGGTGGCGGAAAACACTCCCAAGGGCCAGATGGGCAAGAAATTCCAGCAGCTGGTAGAGGAGCGTCTGGGCGACAAGGTGGAAGTCGAGCTCTACCCCAGTTCGCAGTTGTACGGAGATGACAAGGTGCTGGAAGCCATGCTGCTGGGCGATGTGCAGCTGGCGGCCCCGTCATTGTCCAAGTTCCAGAAATACACCGATCAGCTGCAGGTCTTCGATCTGCCCTTCCTGTTCAAGGACATGGGCGCTGTCGAGCGCTTCCAGAGCAGCGAGACGGGCCAGTCATTGCTGACATCGCTGGAATCCAAGGGGCTGGTGGGACTCGGTTACCTGCATAACGGCATGAAGCAGCTTTCCGCGTCATCGCCGCTCAAGACACCGGAGGATGCCGACGGCAAGAAATTCCGCATCATGACTTCCGATGTGCTCGAGGCCCAGTTTGACGCGGTGGATGCCGTCTCGCTGAAGAAGCCGTTCTCTGAGGTCTTCATCCTGTTGCAGACCAAGGCCATCGACGGCCAGGAGAATACCTACTCCAACATCTACTCCCAGAAGTTCTTCGAGGTGCAGCCGTACATCACCGAATCCAACCACGGCGTGCTGGATTACATGGTGGTGTCCTCGGCGCGCTTCTGGAATGGCCTGCCGGATGATGTGCGTGGCGAGGTCAAGTCGGCGCTCGATGAGGCCATCGTCTACGGCAACCAGCTCTCCGAAGCCAAGAACATGGAGGCCAAGCAGGCCATCATCGATTCCGGCCAGAGCGAGATCATCACGCTCGACGATGCCCAGCGTCAGCAGTGGGTCGACGCCATGAAGCCGGTATGGGGCGAGTTTGCCGACGACATCGGTCAGGACATCATCGACGCCGCGGAAGCTGCCAACCAGTAAGCCGTCAGGCCATCCATCACTTGCCCCATCTTGAGCGCCAGGACATCGGCGATCCCGCGTGGGGCAAGTGTCCTTGAGCGACATGAGGGTTCTTGCCATGGCACTAAGATGGCTTCACAAGGCGGAAGAGACGCTGTTCTCGCTGCTGCTGGTAGCGATGGTGCTGCTGGTCTTCGTCGAGGTGGTGTTGCGCTTCGTCTTCAATACCGGCATCAGCTGGTCACAGGAAGCCACGCTGTATCTGGCGGGCTGGTTCGTGCTGATCGGTGTGTCTTGGGGCGTCAAGCAGGGCGCGCACATCGGCGTGGATGTCGTGGTCAAGATGCTGCCGATGCTCTGGCAGCGCGTGGCGACCTTGCTCGCACTGGCGATCTGTATGGCGTACTGCGTGATGCTGCTGGTCGGCAGTTATGAATATCTCTCGCTGATGAAGATGATCGGCATCGAGCTTGAGGACATCGCGATTCCCAAGTGGTACGCCCTCACCATTCTGCCCATTGCCATGTTGCTGCTGATGCTGCGCTTTGCGGTACTGGGCTGGAAGGTGATTCGTGGCGATGCCAGTGGCTTCGGCTTTCATGACGAAGGCGAGGACAGCATGCATCTGGTGCAGACGGAGGCGCCGGATGGCCAAGACAACGGCGATGCTGGCCGTGACAGTGATCAGGGAACACCACGATGACCATAGCCACTCTGTTTGCGCTGCTGTTCGGCGGCATCTTTCTCGGCATGCCGATCGCCTTTGCGCTGGGCTTCTCGAGCGTTACCACGATCCTGCTGTTTTCCAGTGACTCACTGGGGTCGGTGGCGATCAAGCTGTTCGAAGCCCTGTCGCATCACTACACCCTGCTGGCGATCCCGTTCTTCATTCTCTCCAGCACCTTTCTCTCGACCGGCGGCGTGGCACGTCGCCTGATCACCTTCGCCACCGACGCCATCGGCCACGTGCGCGGGGGGTTGGCGATGGCCTCCGTGCTGGCGTGCATGCTATTTGCCGCCGTGTCCGGCTCTTCTCCGGCCACGGTGGCGGCCATCGGCTCCATCGTGATAGCGGGTATGGTGCGCCAGGGCTATACCGAGTCCTTCGCGGCGGGCGTGATCACTAATGCCGGGACACTGGGCATCCTGATTCCACCGTCCATCGTGATGTTGGTGTATTCCGCCGCCACGGAAGTCTCGGCGGCCAAGATGTTCATGGCCGGCCTGATTCCGGGCCTCCTGATGGGCGGTATCCTGATGGTCGCCATCTATATCGCGGCGCGGATCAAGAAGTTGCCGGCTCAGCCTTTCCCCGGCATACGGGTGCTTGCGCGCTCCGGCCTGATCGCCATGGGCGGTCTGATGTTGATCTTAATCGTGCTGGGGTCGATCTATGGCGGCGTGGCCAGTCCCACCGAAGCCGCGGCCGTGGCCACGGTGTATGCCTGGTTGATCGCCGTGGTGGGCTATCGCGACATGGGGCCGTTGAAGAACGTGCCGTGGCGCAAGGGCAATGAAACCTGGGGGAGTGCGGGGTTGCGCGCGCTGTGGCAGGTGCCTGCCGGACTTCTGGGGTCTTTCACCGATCAGGAGGTCAAGAAGGTGGTACTGGATGGCGCGCGTGTCTCGATGATGCTGCTGTTCATCATCGCCAACGCGATGCTGTTCGCGCATGTCCTGACCACTGAGCGCATCCCGCATACCATCGCCGAAACCATCATCGGCTGGGGACTGCCGGCGTGGGGCTTCCTGATCGTGATGAATCTGCTGCTGCTGGCGGCGGGCAACTTCATGGAGCCCTCGGCCATCCTGTTGATCATGGCGCCGATCCTGTTCCCCATCGCGACGCAGCTGGGGATCGACCCTATCCATCTCGGCATCATCATGGTGGTCAACATGGAGATCGGCATGCTGACGCCTCCCGTGGGGCTGAATCTGTTCGTGACGGCGGGGATCACCGGCAAGCCGATGACCTGGGTCATTCGGGCAGCATTGCCGTGGCTGTCGCTGTTGTTGCTGTTCCTGGTGTTTATTACCTATGTGCCGGCTATCTCGCTGTTCCTGCCCAACTGGTTGAGCAGTTGAGGATCACTGCCTGCAGACAAGGTGCGATGGAAAGATTGATTGATGACAGAGCTTGATGACAGGGAGGGCGACTGGGCTTGTTGACTGGATTTTATGACCTAGCTTGATGACCGATATTGATAGCAGACTCATCAATGAATCACTGGCACAGGGACGGTGCCTTTGATGAAGATAAAGCTGAGAGGAAACCACAACTTGGCATCAGACAAGCACAGCAGTTGGCGGGTATTTGTTCTGCGACTTTTGTCGCAAACGAGGCTTTTCCACAATGAATCCGGGATTAACGCTCAGCGATGCGCTCGGTGATGCAGAAATCGGCGTCAAGACGCATGGTTGTCATGAATCCTTCATTCGTGGGCCCTAGAGTATGCTCACGCCAGACAACCGACCGATGGATAGGTTCAGGAGTGGTGATCGAAAACAGTGTTTTTTTCTGTTGCACATCCTGAAAGCCCGGTATATGGTTTCCCTGCGAGCATTGGATAATAACTAGGCCACAGAGTTTTAGAGGCGTCATCAAGCGCCCGGAACCTCGGCCACTGCCACCGGCAGACACGATCGAACAGTTAACGCTAGTTAAGGAACTATCGCGATGAAAAAGACACTTCTGGCTACTGCCATCGCCGGCGCTGCTGCCCTGGCTGCTACCTCCGCTTCCGCTGCAACCGTCTACAACCAGGACGGCACTAAGCTGGACATCTACGGTAACGTTCAGCTGGCATACTCCTATGTCGACCAGCTCGGCGGTGACCCGGAAAGTGAACTGGGCGACAACGGTTCTACCTTCGGTGCCAAGGGTGAGCACAAGATCAACGACGACATCGTCGGTTACTTCAAGGCCGAGTGGGAATATGACGCTGACGAATCCAAGGGCGGCGGCAACGGCCTGAACGATGGCGACCAGTCCTACGTCGGTGCCAAGGGTTCCTTCGGTGACGCGCGTATCGGTTCCTGGGATCAGCTGATGGACGACTGGATCCAGGATCCGATCTCCAACAACGAATACTTCGACCTGACTGATTCCAGCAGCAACATTTCCGATGGGACTGATACTACGTCTCAAACTCGTGAAGGCAACAAGCTGCAGTACATGTCTCCGGTCATGGGCGGCCTGCAGTTCGCTGTCGGTTCCAACTTCGAAGGCGACGGTGAAGACGAGAACGTCACTGATTCCAACCAGGCGTCCTTCTTCGCAGGTGCCAAGTACACCGTCGGCGGTTTCTCTGTCGCTGGTGTGTATGACAACCTGGACCAGTTCGAAGCCACCAACGGCAGTGACATCGGCGACCAGTACGGTATCACCGGTCAGTACACCGTTGACGCCCTGCGCATCGCCGTCAAGGCTGAGCGCTTCGCTGGTGAAGAAGATGACACCGACGTTGATTACTACGGTATCGGCGCACGCTACGGCTACGGCATGGGCGACGTCTACGGCGGCTACCAGTACGTCGACGCTGAAGACAATTCCACTCTTGCTTCTGACAACGGTGGCGACGACAGCTTCAACGAATTCAACCTGGGTGTGACTTACAACATCTCTTCCGCGATGTACACCTACATTGAATACGCCCAGTACGATCGCTCTGGCGACGCTGGTGACGGCGCTGCAGTCGGCATCTACTACGGCTTCTAAGACGCTCTCAAACGTCTAGCAAGCTAACGAAAGCCGGTCCCTCGGGGCCGGCTTTTTTTACGTCTGTCCCTTCTGGGATGGCAGGCTTTGTGCTCGATGAAGGCAGGCCGATTGGGATGCAGAGATCTGCGTCATGGCCACGAAAAAGCCCCTTTGATCTGATGATCAAGGGGGCTTTTGGCATGCGCTTCTCAGGGAAATCATAGCGCTGGCGGATAGCCGGTCAGCGCAATTGTCCGGCCATCATTTCATGGCGTCGAGATCTTCACGCTTGGGCAGTGCGGCATAGGCACCCGGACGAGTCACGGCAAAGGCGCCGCAGGCCGCAGCACGCTCCAGTGCGGCGTTGAGGTGACTCTCGTCTTCGCACCAGTCGCTCAGGTTGTCGGCATGGATGCCAGCTTCGCTGAGGGCTGACAGGAAGCCGCTGATGAAGGCATCGCCACCGGCCGTGGTATCGACCGCCTTGACGGTGGGCGGCGTGATGCTGACAGTCACGATGTCGCCGCTCTGCTTGCGCACCAGGGCACGGATCACGCCCGGGCCATCGGTGAGCACGATCAGGCGCACACCGGCTTTCAGACGCGCTTCTAGCCAGTCGGTCTGCGGCTCACTACCGGTCAGTGCCTCGACCTCTTCCTGGGACAGCTTGAGGATGTCGGCGTTGTCCAGCAGGCGCGTGACCAGGGTCACATCGACCTGCTGGTTCGGCCACAGGTTGTGACGCAGATTGGCATCCACGCTGACCAGAGAGCCTGCAGCACGCGCGCGTGACGCCAGCACGAAGCTGGTGTCCGCGATGCCGGCATCGGTCAGGCTGTTGCTGCACAGGTGGAAGATGGCGGGGGTCGCGAACAGCTCAGGCCCGGCATGCTCCGGGCGGAACAGCAGGTCAGCGGCCGGCGGACGATAGAAGTCGAAGCGGCGTTCGCCCTCTTCATCGCGAGACACGAAGGCGAGCGCGGTGCGCGCATGGCTGGTGCGCTTGACGTGATCCATCTGCACGCCATGAGCGCTCAGTTCGTCGTGCAGGAAGTCACCGAAGCTGTCCTGACCCAGCATGCCGACGAAGTGGCTCGGCAGGCCGAGGCGGGCACAGGCCACCGCGACGTTGGCCGGAGCGCCGCCCGCGTAGGGCGTGAAGGTTTCCTGCTCGACGGCCTGGCCGCCGAGCTTGTTGGAGAGCATGTCGACGAGCGCTTCGCCGAACGCGATTACCGGAGTCATCAGGAGGAGGTTTCCTTGCGAGTGGTCGTCGTGGAGCCTTTGGCTTTCTTGCCCGGCTTGTCATTGCTGTCATCCGCCTGGGTGGCGCCACCGGCTGGGAAATGCTCGCGGACCAGCGCCAGCAGGCCCTGGGTGGACGGATCGAAGGCCTTCACGTCGGTATCGATACGCGCGCTGATTTCCCCGGCGATGCGCTTGCCGAGCTGCACGCCCCACTGGTCGAAGGAGTTGATGTTCCAGATCACGCCTTGCACGAAGACCTTGTGCTCGTAGAGGGCGATCAGTGCGCCGAGATTGCGCGGGGTCATCTCATCCAGCAGCAGGGTGCTCGACGGGCGGTTGCCCGGGCAATTGTAGTGCGGATCGAGGTTGCTGCCATCCTGGCTGCCTTCCATGAAGGCGTTGGCCTGCGCCAGCATGTTGGTGATCAGCGCGAAGTGGTGCTCTTCGGTGCCCGGCTCCGGCTTCAGCGAGGCGATGAAGTCGATGGGCACGTAGCGAGTGCCCTGGTGCAGCAGCTGGAAGAAGGCATGCTGACCGTTGGAGCCGGTCTCGCCCCAGACGATCGGGCCGGTCTTGTAGTCCACCGGGCGGCCGAAGATGTCGACCGACTTGCCGTTGGATTCCATGTCCAGCTGCTGCAGAAAGGCGGGCAGCTGATGCAGGGCCTGGTCGTAGGGCACGATGGCCTGGGTCTCGGCGCCCATGAAGTTGATGTACCAGATGCCGATCAGCGCCATCAGGACCGGCATGTTCTCGGCCATCGGCGCATTGATGAAGTGCTGGTCCATCTCATGGGCGCCTTCCAGCAGCTCCATGAAGCCTTCATAGCCGATGGACAGGGCGATGGGCAGGCCGATGGAAGACCACATGGAGTAGCGACCGCCAACCCAGGCCCAGAATTCGAAGACGTTCTCTTCGCGAATGCCGAATTCCTTGGCCGCCTTGCGGTTGGTGGAAGCCGCGACGAAGTGGGCACCGACGTCGGCATCCTGACCGGCGTGCTCCAGGAACCAGCGGCGCGCCGTCTTGGCGTTGAGCAGGGTTTCCTGGGTGGAGAAAGTCTTGGTGGAGACGATGAACAGCGTGGTGGCCGGGTCCAGGCGCTTGAGCACCTTCTGGATGTGGTTACCATCGACGTTGGAGACGAAGTGGAAATTGATTTCCGGGTGGCGATGCTTGAGCAGCGCACGGCAGGCCATGTTGGGGCCCAGATCTGAGCCGCCGATGCCGATGTTGACCACGTCGCGAATCCGCTGGCCGTCGTAACCTTTCCACTCGCCGCTGCGCACGGCTTCCGAGAAGGCGCGGATCTGCTCGCGCGTCTTGTGGATTTCCGGCATCACGTCCATGCCATCGACGATGACCGGCGTATTGGTCTGGCTGCGCAGTGCGGTATGCAGCACCGGGCGATTCTCGGTGACGTTGATGATATCGCCGGAGAACATCTGCGCGCGACGTTGAACGAGTGCAGAGTGCTCAGCCAGCTCGACCAGCGCCTCCATCACCTCATCGGAGATGTGGTGCTTGGAGTAGTCGAGAAACAGGCCGCCGACGCGCAGGCTCATCTTCTCGAAGCGCTTGGGATCCGCCGCGAAGTAATCGCGGATGCGGTCGTTGCGGGTCACCTCGCCCAGCCGGGTCAGCGCCTGCCAGGAAACACTACGGGTCAATTGCAGCATGGAAGTGTCCATCGTATGGGTTGTTGAAGTTCATCGGGGCGGGTCGCATTCTGTGGCGGCCCGACGCACGCTTGCAGGCGAGGCGAAAGCCACTGTCAGCCGGGAGTCGTGTCGATGACACGATTCAGGCGCTTGGCGCTCTCGGTTGGTCGACAAGGTGCGCAAGGTGCCGGCCACGCCGTGAGCCGCGAGGCCGGCTGTCATTCACTCGCCGCTTGTCTCATCACCGCTCAGCGGTGAGATGTGCTGAGCCAGCAGATGCTGAGCGCCCGGCGGCAGCCAGACCGGATCGAGGCGCGTGCAGGCGGTCTCGACACACAGGAAGCTGCGCGCATTCTCGACGCCGGTGTCGGCCGGCGGCGCGTCACCGGGATGCCAGACCACCGTGGAGTCAGAGCCCTGCTTGGCGATGCGCAGCTGACGCTTGCCGTCCTCGAGCACCTGAACCTGGCTGGTCTGGTAGATGCGGTCCAGCGGGCCACGCACGCCCAGTTCGCCCTGCTGGTCGAAGCGCGAGAAGTCCTGGCGCTTGTCCAGGTAGCTGGCGCCGGCCAGACCGGTGACGCGACACTCGAAGGCATTCGGCACTGCGAAGTAGGTATGCAGCGCGCCGGTCATCTTGATCGGGGCCTCGCCACGGTTTTCCGTGATCAGCTCGACCTTGAGGAAGCGGCGGCTGGCAAAGATCACCACGCGCGGAGAGAGGGCGGTGTGCAGCGCTGAAGCCGGTGAGGCATGGATCTCGACGCCTTCCTCTTCCTCGTCCACCGCATCGATGCGCCAGTCGGCCTTGCGAGCGGGGCCGTGCAGTTCGCTTTCGCCCTCGGGGAACTCATCCGCGAACCAGGGCCAGCACAGCGGAATGCCGCCGCGAATGCTGCCCGGCAGGGCGGCGGGCGTTTCCGTCACCCACAGCCAGGGAGAATCGCCCGTCGGCTGATAGTGCAGCACCTGAGCCCCCTGGTGGCAGACCACCAGCTCGCCCCACTCCTGGTTGAGGATCAACAGCGAGCGGCCCTGCCATTCAGCAGTGCGTTGGCCAGCGGTGTCGGCGATCAGTGCGCGCAGACTTTCGGGGATCATCTCGAGCTACCTCGATGGTTCAGGAGGTGGCGGTGCATCATGCCACCTCTTCATTGTGCAGAGCCTCGGCGGCGCCCAGCAGGCCGGTCCACGGCGCGGTCACCACCCAGGTGGGTATCGCGGCATTGTAACGGCTCAGACGATTCTTGTCGGTGAAGGCGTGGCGGAAATCGCTGCGCATCAGCAGATCCAGGTTGCGCGGCAGCACGCCACCGCACAGATAGACCCCGCCACGCGCCCCCAGCGTGAGTGCTGCATCGCCGGCGACCGCGCCAAGAATCTTCATGAAGCGCATCACGGCATCAAAGGCGAGAGCATTCTGCGGTTCATCGTGATGCAGGTGCTCATGCGCTGCCTGGCTGACGTCAGCGGCGCTTGCCAGCGGTGATTCCTGCTGACGCAGCTCGCCCAGGGCCTGATAGATCTCGAGCATGCCCTGGCCACACAGCAGGCGCTCCACCGAGACGCGACCATGGCGACGGCGGAAGATGCCGAGCAGGCCATCCTCGATCTCGTCGGTGGGGGCGAAGCTTGCATGCCCCCCCTCGGTCGCGAGCGGAATCCAGTTGTGCGTGCCGCGCACCAGTCCCGCGACACCCAGGCCAGTGCCGGGGCCGATCACCAGGCGTGGCGAGGCCGCATCGCCACTACCATCGGTGAGCTCCTCACCGATGGCCAGGCGTTCGCTGGCCTCGATGTGTGGCACGCCCAGCGCCATGGCGGTGAAATCATTGAGGCACTTGAAGCGCTCAAGCCTCAATGATTCGCGCACCTCGCGCTTGAGAAACGTCCAGTGATTGTTGGTCATGCTGACGCGTTCATCATGCACGGGGCAGGCGAAGGCCAGGCAGGCCTCGACGGGTTGCTCGGCCTCTGCCAGTCCCAGCATCCGATAGTAGGCCTGGATGGCCTCCTCGAGTCCGGCATGCTCGGCACAGGCGAGCGTCTGGATGTGCTGCAGGGTGTGGCTGCCCGGCTGGACGAGTGCCAGCCGGGCATTGGTGCCACCGATATCGCCTACCAGAGCAAGGCGATGGGAGGTGTCGCTGGTCATCGTCCGGCATCCTTCCTTTGCGTCAGTGCCTCAGGAGAGTGACAGGGCGCGCCCATCACATCAGGTCGTGGCCGCTGCCCGGCAGGTCGCCGTAGCCTGCAAAGCTGGAGGCGCCTTCCTCGGCACCGCCGACCAGTGAGCGCATGCCGGAGAACAGCTCGCGGCCCAGGCCGTGATGATAGCTGTCGCGAGTGATGGTCGCGGCCTCGCGCTCGGCCCATTCGGCTTCATCGACCAGCGCCGTGAGGGTGCCGGCATTGGCGTCCAGACGGACCACGTCGCCTTCGCGCAGGCGTGCCAGCGGGCCGCCATCGAGCGCTTCTGGCGTCATGTGGATGGCGGCCGGGACCTTGCCCGAGGCGCCAGACATGCGGCCATCCGTCACCAGTGCGACCTTGAAGCCGCGGTCCTGCAGGATGCCGAGGTAGGGCGTCAGCTTGTGCAGTTCCGGCATGCCGTTGGCGCGCGGGCCCTGGTAGCGCACCACGGCGACCATGTCCTGCTCCAGCTCACCGGCTTCGAAGGCGGCCTTCATTTCATCCTGGTCACTGAACAGCTTCACCGGTGCTTCGACGAGACGATGCTCTTCCTTGACGGCAGAGACCTTGATCACGCCGCGGCCGAGGTTGCCGTCCAGCACGGTCAGTCCGCCTGTCGGGGCGAACGGGTTGGCCACCGGGCGCAGCACATCCTCGTCGAGGCTGTCGGTGGGGCCGTCCTTCCAGACCAGCTTGCCGTTCTCGAGGAAGGGCTCGCGGACATAGCCGGCCAGGGTACCGCCGTCCTGGGTGGGGATGTCGTGGAGCAGACCCGCCTTGAGCAGTTCACGGATCAGGAAGCTCATGCCGCCGGCCGCCTGGAAGTGATTGATGTCCGCCTGGCCGTTGGGGTAGATGCGCGTCAGGCTCGGTACCACTGCGGATAGCTCGGTGAAGTCATCCCAGGTGATGGTCACGCCCGCTGCGCCGGCCATCGCGACCAGGTGCAGGGTGTGGTTGGTGGAGCCGCCGGAGGCCAGCAGGCCGACCATGGCATTGACGATGGCGCGGGCATCGATCTGGCGATAGAAGGGACGGTAATCGCCGCCGACTTCACTGTTGCGGATGGTCTGCTCGGCAGCGTGACGCGTCAGGGCTTCGCGCAGCGGGGTGCCCGGATTGACGAAGGACGCGCCCGGCAGGTGCAGGCCCATCAGCTCGACCATCAGCTGGTTGGAGTTGGCGGTGCCATAGAAGGTGCAGGTGCCCGGGCTGTGGTAGGACGCGGACTCGGCTTCCAGCAGCGCATCGCGACCGACCTTGCCTTCGGCGAACAGCTGGCGGACACGCGCCTTCTCGTTGTTGGGCAGGCCGGAGGGCATCGGGCCGGCCGGCACGAACAGCGTCGGCAGGTGGCCGAAGCGCGCGGCGGCGATGAACAGGCCCGGGACGATCTTGTCGCACACGCCGAGAAACAGCGCGCCATCGAACATGTTGTGCGACAGGCCGACAGCAGCGGCCATGGCGATCAGGTCACGCGAGAACAGCGACAGCTCCATGCCCGGCTGGCCCTGGGTCACGCCATCGCACATCGCGGGTACGCCGCCGGCGAACTGGGCGGTGGAGCCCATCGCCTGGACGGCTTCCTTGATGATGCGCGGATAGTCCTCGAAGGGCTGGTGGGCGGACAACATGTCGTTATATGACGAAATAATGCCCAGGTTGGCCGAGTTCATCAGCTTGAGACGATTCTTGTCGGTCTCGCCACAGGCGGCAAAGCCGTGCGCCAGGTTGCCACAGGAGAGCTCGGAGCGGTGCACGCCGCGGCGCTGCTGGCTTTCCATCAACTGCTCATAGGCGGCGCGGCGTTCGCGGGAGCGGTCGATGATGCGCTGGGTCACGTGCTCTACGGTCTGGTTGACTGACATGCTCTTACCTCATGTATCAGGCGGCGCAGGGCGCCGAGGCTGGCGAAAGAAAGCGTTTCCCGCTGTGTGGGCGTGCTGCTACCCGGCGACGCTATCCAGTGGTGATGGCGGTGTAAAGCCTCTCGCATCACCCGTGTCGCGTCGTTGGGTTGCCGGGGTAGCCTACAGTAGCGCGTCATGGCGCTCGAGAAACGGTTTTGTTCGGAATATTCGGTAAATTTAACAAAAAAACTGCTTGAAGACTGGACGACTTTCGGCCAAATTATGGGAAAAGCGTGTAGGATAATTTCATGGAACGTATTGCAAGCTAGCGTTCTTCGATCAGGTCTGGTCCTGCACCCGCCATACGCCACAGGAGTTGAGTCATGACATTACGCGTCGCCATCAATGGTTTTGGTCGCATCGGTCGCAACGTGCTGCGTGCGCTGTATGAAGGTCAGTACAACGATCGTATCCAGGTCGTCGCCATCAACGATCTGGGTGATCCGAAGCTCAACGCTCACCTGCTGAGCCGCGATACCGTCCACGGCCGTTTCGCCGAAACCGTCTCGCACGACGAGGAGAACCTGTTCGTCGGTGACGACAAGATCCGCATCCTGGCTGAGCGTGACCCGGCCCAGCTGCCGTGGTCCAGCCTGGACATCGACCTGGTGATGGAATGCACCGGTCTGTTCACCAAGCGTGCTGCCGCTGCCAAGCACATCGAAGCCGGCGCCAAGCGTGTGCTGATTTCCGCGCCGAGCGGCGATGCCGATGCGACCGTCGTGTTCGGCGTCAACGAAGATGTGCTGAAGGCTGAGCATCAGGTCGTCTCCAACGCGTCCTGCACCACCAACTGCCTGGCGCCGGTCGCCAAGGCGCTGAATGATGAAGTCGGCATCGAGAATGGCCTGATGACCACCATTCACGCCTACACCAACGATCAGAACCTGTCGGATGTCTACCACTCCGACCCGTACCGTGCCCGCAGCGCGACCCATTCCATGATCCCGACCAAGACCGGTGCCGCTGCGGCAGTGGGTCTGGTGCTGCCGGAACTGAACGGCAAGCTTGATGGTCTGGCGATCCGCGTGCCGGTGATCAACGTGTCACTGGTCGATCTGACCTTCACCGCGTCGCGTGATACCTCCATCGAAGAGATCAACGCCATCGTGGCCAAGGCCGCCGAAGGTTCCAGCGTGCTGGCCGTCAACGAGCTGCCGCTGGTGTCCATCGACTTCAACCACGATGCACACTCTTCCACCTTCGACAGCAATCACACTCGCGTCAGCGAAGATCGCCTGGTCAAGGTCATGGCGTGGTACGACAACGAGTGGGGCTTCTCCAACCGTATGCTTGACACTGCGCTGGCGATGCAAGCCGCCAAGTAACCGCTTGATGAGCCCCGCGCGGCCCTTGATCCATGAACGATCAAACGACAAGGCCGCACGGGGCAGCAAGAATTCGGGGGGCTGTCAGTCTGTCGGCAAGACAGCAGGGCAGGCTCCCAACAGGTGAGGACGAGTGGCCCGAGGATTCTCGCGTCGCGCTAAGGCTCCACGGACAAGGCAATGCCATTCGTCCCCTTTGAATCGGTGGTCGGTCAGGGTTGGCGCCAAGACCGGCTTCGATGCTGCTCGGAATGACATCGCGTCATCCATTCTTGAACCTCTCCCAATGGGAGAGGTTTTTTTTGCGCACCATGAAAGTGCGAGAGCTGCTCCAGGGCACAAAGTGTCGTTGCCTTGCGTCAATGGCGTGACCTTATGGCAACTTTTCTGAGCACGATCGCGACAGAGTCGGGTCAGGTGGTGTGAAACGTGCACTGATACGTCGAGAAAGGTGGTCAACATGTCGTCATCGTAATTCACGGTCGAGTGAAATTAGCGAAACTGTGGCGGTGTGTTACACTTCGCACCTGTTGGCCTTGCGTCTATCGGTGAGCCAGGTCATGACAACGTCAAATCATGCAGGCGGTCATATGGCCTGCGAGTGATCCATTGTTGTGCGCAATTCAGGGAAGGTATTGCCACACTGCCGCACACTTTCCGGCAGTTATCTCGACTTCCACAGCAGGCTGTCTCAGATGCACGATGCCATCCGCGAAGCTCATGAATTGATCGGTGCTACCTTGCGCGACCCGCGTACCCAGCGCGAGGGCAAGGTCGTGGGTATGGACCTGGGGCGTGAGCAGCCGGCGATCTATGTGCTATGGCAGGAAAGTGCCGCAGCGGAGCGCATCGGCATGGAGCCGGACGATTTTCGCGCGTTGCTCGAGCACCTGCGGGCGCGCCTGCCGGTCAAGGCGCCTTCCGCCCAGCAGGACAAGGACAGCAGGCAGTCGCGGCGTCACAAGCGCAAGGCCTCGCGCACTAGTGCCCAGCCGGCTGGCGAGGGCAACGACGGCCGCAGCGGCGCACCTGATGGCCCGTCCTCCGCGCTCATCGACGATGCCATGCCGCGTTCCGCGCAAGGCTAGATCTTTCCAGGCCAGCTCTCAAAAAAGCCCGAAGCTTATGCTTCGGGCTTTTTGCATCCTGGGGTTTTCCCTTCGGCGCCGCTTGCGTGATATTCGCCCACAACATTGCGCGTTCGCTGCCGATAAGGGAGATAGTCAGACGCAAGAAGGAAAGGTCGCAGTCGTTCATAAGCCGTCATCTGCCCGGATCTTCGCGCAACCAAGCGTTGGGGGTGCTGCTGGCTGCCAGCGTCATGGATAGGGCATTCTTGGGCAAGCTGCATGACAGAAAAGGGGTTTCACGTTGGCTGAATCATTCGCGGATAGTCGTTTGCTGCAGCATCATTATGCTGTCGTGGCAGATGTGTTGTTCACGCTCAGTGCTGATGGTCAGCGCCTGATTGCCATGAATGCAGCGGCGGAACGCCTGCTGGGATATACGGTGCGGGATTTTCTCAAGCAGCCGGAGCTCTGGCTTTCGCTGGTGATCACCGCCGACCGGCAGCGGTTGAGTGACTTTCGCGCCTCGATGGGGCAGGTCGAGCGCACGACGTATCGCATGCGCGACCGCAGTGGGCAGCTCTTGTTGCTCGAGGAATGTCTGTGGAGTTCCGGCGTTGGGCATCCGCTGTGTGGACGAGTGACGGATATCACGCAGCGCGACAAGGCCAATGAGCAGGAGCAGCAGCTAGCACGTGCCTATCGTCTGATGATGGTGCGCAGTCGTGACCCGATGGCGATCCTGTTGCTCAAGGATGAAAGACTGGTGATCAGTCATGCCAACCCGGCCTGGCACCTCTATCACGACGCGGCCTGTGCACATTCCCGCCTCTCGCTTGAGTATCTCTACCTTCCACATGTCCTGCGTAGCCTGGAGAGAGCCGACCCCTGGCAATGCGATATCAGCCTGTCGCTGCCGCGGGGGGAATCCAGGTTGTCCGTGCAGATGGTCAGTCTGGGGCGCTCACTCGCCGACGAGGGGCGTCAGGTGGCCGTGATGGCGCGCGACATCACGCAGGTACATCAACGTCTCGAACATGTGGTCGATCAACAGCAGCGTCTGGCGCGGCGGGTGGATGAGACGCCCGGCGCGCACTACGCGACCGGTGGTGAATGGCCGCCAGAGGAATTGGAGTATCTGTCGGCAGGCAGCGAGGCGCTCACCGGGCTTTCACATGATCTGCTGATGGCAAGCCCGGGCCTCTGGCAGGCCCGGCTGGTGCCGGATGAGCTGGCCACCTGTCAGCAGCGCTTCGGTGAGGCCGTGCGGGAGCGCCATGGTCGTCTGAGTCTGTGTTACGCCTTCGTGCATGTGGATGGGCGCAAGCGCTATCTCCAGGATGACATGCAGCTGAGCTACTCTCCGGCGGGAGAGGTCACCGCCGTGCTCGGCAAGCTCAGTGACGTCACCCAGCGCGAAGCGCATCGGCGCCAATTGGACAACCTTGTCCAGCAGATGCGCGGCGTCCTCTTCCAGTGCCGCCTGAGCCAGGAGGGCGAGCTGCGTTATACCTACCTATCACCTGTCGCCTCGCAAGTGCTGGGGCTCGACCCGCAGGCCGTCATCGACGACCCCATGGTGCTGTTGACGCGCATCGCGGGTCACGAGAGAGAGCAGCTGCTCGTGTCACTGCAGACCAGTGCCCGGCAGCAATCGCCCTGGGAGGCGGAGATACGCTATCAGCATCCGGATGGTCAGGAACGCAGGCTGGCGTGTGTCGGGCTGCCGCAGATGATCGACTCCCCCGAGGGCGGCGTGATCTGGAATGGTTATTGCGACGATGCCACCGCCCGTTACCGTATCGAGGATGAGCTGCGCCAGAGCGAGGAGCGCTATCGCTTCATCCTCAACTCCGTCAGCGATCTGGTCAGCATCGAGGACTCCCACGGCATCTGCCAGTACATCAGCCCCTCGGTGGAAAAGCTCTGCGGCTATCGCCCGCAGGAGATCATCGGCCAGGAGATCAAGCAGCTGATCCACCCCGATGACATGATGCGCATCGCGCAGGAGGTCCATCGTGCCGCCTGTCTCGGCGAGGTGTTCCGAATCGACTTCAGGATCCAGCACAAGGCCGGGCATACGCTGTGGTTCGAGTCGATCTCGACGCCCTCGATGGACCCCGTCACCGGGCGTTATCAGCGCGTGCTGTCGGTGTCACGCAACATTCATGAGCGCAAGCTGGTCGAACAGCGCCGTGAGCATGAGGCGATGACGGACGCCATGACGGGCGCCATGACGCGAGCCAGCTTCCTCGACACGCTCGATACCCTGCTGAGCTCGTCATCGCGGGAGCAGATGGCGTTGATCCTGTTTGATATCGACCACTTCAAGCGTGTCAATGACACTCACGGCCATGCGGCGGGTGATCAGGTGCTGATCAGTCTTGGCGAGACATGTCGTGCCCAACTGCGGCGCGATGACTGCTTTGCGCGCCTTGGCGGCGAGGAGTTTGCCGTCCTGCTCACCGATGCCGGTACCGCCACCGGTGTCGGAATGGCCGAGCGCCTGCGACAGCAGATCGCGGCGCTGGAGGTGCGCTTCAAGTCGTTGACACTGCGCTGCACCATCAGCATGGGAGTAGCGACACCCCAGCCGGGGGAGACCCGGGATGGCTACCTGCACCGTGCCGATATGGCGCTCTACAGTGCCAAGCGCAGTGGTCGCGATCGGGTGGTGCTGGCATCGCAGTCCTTGAGCGAGGACAATTGAGTCAACGCCGGTGATCAACCGGACACACCTGCAGCCGATGTCTCGGGTTGTGAATCGCGTCATGCAAGTGGATCACGTCATACAAGGAGTGGGCGATGCGAATGTTACGTGGCTGGTGCGCTGGCACCTTGTTGTTTGCGCAGTCGGTATTTTCCGCCGGACAGGCCATGGCCGCCGAGGATGCACCGCTGGTCAATCGTCTCGAGGGGCCGCAGGTGGTGACGGAGACGGTGACCTATCGAGCCAATGGTGAGGAGCACGTAGGCCTGATAGCACGCGATGCCAAGGCGCAGGGGCGCCGACCCGGCATCCTGCTGGTGCATGAGTGGTGGGGCTTGAACAGCTACGCCCGCAAGCGCGCCGAACAGTTGGCAGGACTGGGCTACGTGGTCATGGCCGTCGACATGTATGGCGGTGGGCGCACGGCCGAGCACCCCAAGGAAGCCGGTGCCTTCTCCTCTGCGGTGATGAGTGACTGGCCGAAGGCCGAATCCAGCTTCAATTCGGCGCTGGCGGTGCTGCGCTCACGTCCGGAGGTCGATGGCGAGCGCATGGCGGCGATCGGCTACTGTTTCGGCGGTGCCGTGGTGCTCAACATGGCGCTGACCGGAGCGCCGCTCAAGGCGGTCGTCAGCTTCCATGGCAGCCCGTCGATTGCCGTGACGGAGCCCGAGCCGTTTGCCGGCCGGGTCGTGATCCAGAATGGCGCGGCAGATACGCTGGTGCCGCAGGAGGATCTCGACAAGCTGGTCGCGACCTTCCAGTCACTCGAGACGCGCACCACGTTGATCCAGTATCCGGGCGCCAGGCACGCCTTCACCAATCCGGAGTCGGATGCCAAGGCGGCCAGGTACGATCTGCCGCTGGGCTATGACGCGGCCGCGGATTCGGCTTCGTGGCAGGTCATGCTCAACCTCTTCAATGAGGTCTTCAAGACACCGAAGAAATCCGTCAAGACCTGATGCGTCAAGGCCTGAGCTGCAAGACCTGAGCTGCAAGACCTGAGACGTCGAGACCTGAGCCGCCGTCACCGGTGCTGAAGGTGATCGACATGAAAAAGCCCGCCCGGGAAGTTTCCGGGCGGGCTTTTTCATGGGGCTTTTCCAGAGGCTGTTTCATCAGCCTGTTTCAAGATCTCTGGCAGGAGGCCATGGCAGGGCGTTCAGCGATCGCTGAGCGCGCGCCTCAATCCAGCTCCTTGAGCGACAGCACCTGGTGCGCCAGACGAATCATGTCGGGGTCGCCGGTGTGTTTGCTCGAGACATCCGACAGCTTTATCACCGGCACCCACTCCTGACCCTCGGGGCGGGCTTCGGTCATCTTGATCACCATGTTCATCGGCTGCGGGCCGACATCATTGGTGAAGTTGGTACCGATGCCGAATGACATGCCGATACGCCCGGCGCAGTAGCGCACGATGCGATCGACCTTGTCGGTGTCCAGACCATCGGAGAACACGATGGTCTTGGTCTTGGGGTCGATCCCCAGCGACTCATAGTGACGGATGGTGGTCTCGGCGAACTCGATGGGATCACCACTGTCGTGGCGCACGCCGTCAAACAGCTTGGCGAACTTCTTGTCGAAGCTCTTGAAGAAGGCCTGGCTGGTGAAGGTGTCAGACAGGGCGATCCCCAGGTCACCGCGATAGACCTTGACCCAGTTCTCCAGCGCCAGGATGTTGGCCATCTTGAAGCCGAAGCGCGCGGCATGAAACATGAACCACTCATGGGCGTGCGTGCCGATCGGCTTGATGCCGTGGCGCTGCGCCATGTGCACGTTGCTGGTGCCGATGAAGCAGCCACGGCCGTGGTCCTTGAGGCCCGCGACCACCTTGTCGTGCACATCGTAGGAGTGCCGACGACGAGTACCGAATTCCGCCACGCGGATGCCGAGTCGCTTGTAGTGCTCGATCTTGGCCAGGGTGCTGTCGCGCAGGGCCTGATCGCTGTCGCGTTGATCTCCGCCCAGCTGATACCAGAGCTCGCTGATCATCGCCATCAGCGGGACTTCCCACAGGATGGTGCGATACCAGTAGCCTTCGATATGCACCTCCAGCTCATCACCGGTCTGGGTGATGGTGATTTCGGAGGGATCGAAGCGGAAGCCCGCCAGGAAGTCGCGATAGGTCGGGTCCAGGAAGGGGCAGTGAAGCTCGAGGAAGGATTTCTCTTCCACGCTCAATGCCAGTTCGGCCATGCTGTCCACCGCCATGCGCAAGGCCTCGCCGAACCCCGGCGGGAACGAATGCTCGCCACGGTTGATGAAGGCGTAGCGAGCGCGCGCATACGGAAACAGCTTCACCACGGCGTTCTGCATGGTGAACTTGTAGAAATCATTATCGAGAATCGAGTACAACATCGAGGCTCGCTCAGTATCAAGGCGGCTCGGGGGAACCGGAATCGCTGGCAGGGCAGGCGCTGCGAGAGGCAGGCATGTCCCGCTGGCACGGGGAAGCAATGTCGGCGCATTATCCGTGCAGGCGCGCTGCACGTTCAAGCCGGAGTGCCCAGGCGCAGGTCAGGTGCTGAAGGCCATGATGCCGAACATGGTCAGCATCATGCCGCCGAACATCAGCAGGCCGGCCAGCGACAGGGCGATCAGCAAGTAGCCGAGAATCAGACCGGCCAGGGCCCAGCTGTCACCGGCTTCGCCACTGCGGCGGATCTGGCTGCGCGCGATGTGGCCACACACGACGCCACCAAGAGCCGCAGGTGCGAGCAGGCAGCCGAGCACGCTCAGGGCGAAGGCGGCTACTGCCATGAGATTCGTGCTGGCATGAGTGTCCTGCGCGGGCGGGGTTGGCGCATAGGGCCCTTGGGAGGACTCTTGAGCGCTCCCCCGGGTCTGTGTGCCGCTCGTGGACGTGTCGTCGGGCGGCGTGGGGGTCTCTGTCATGTGGGTCTCGTTGTCCTGCATCATGACGACACACTAGCATGTCCTGGGATATGCGGCATGTCTGCACCAGCGGTGGGCATGGCAAGACCATGAGGAGAGTACGGTGACAGGGCGATGGCAGGCAGAGGATGAGGCAGCTCAGGCGGTGACAGGGGCGGCGCCAGACCAGCAGCAGGCTGCGAGCACCGCAGATGCCGCAGAGAAACAGGGCTGGCGTCTGGAGGTGCTGGGTTCCCTCGATGCCGTCACCGCCAGTGAATGGAATGCGCTGGCAGGCGATGGATATCCCTTTCTGCAGCATGCCTATCTGAGCGCGCTGGAAAGCTGCGGTGCGGCCAGCGCCGCCAGTGGTTGGCACCCTGCCCATCTGGTGGTGCGAGATGCTGAAGGTCGCTTGCTGGCGGGGCTGCTGCGCTATCTCAAGCTGCACTCGCGTGGCGAATATGTGTTCGACCAGCAATGGGCGGAGGCCCTGGAGCAGGCCGGTGGGCGCTATTACCCCAAGCAGTTGACTGCCGTACCGTTCACTCCCAGCGACGGCCCACGCCTTGTCACCTCGCCGCAGTTGACGTCGCCCGCCGCCCGGCGTGCCTTGCTTGAGTGGTTGTGGCCGCATCTCAAGGCCGGCATCGCGCCCGCGGCTGAGCCGGGTAGCGCGCTGCGTCGCTATGAGCACAGCGGGTTTCATCTGCTGTTTGTCTCGGCAGAGGAGCGGCAAGACTGGCAGGCGGCGATTCCGGAGCTGATTTCGCGTCCCGGGATGCAATATCACTGGCAGTCACGCGGTGAGCCTGACTTTGCCACATGGCTTGAGAGTCTGCGTTCCAAACGGCGCAAGGAGATCCGTCGCGAGCGGCGCAAGGTCGCCGAGCAAGGCTTCACGCTGGCAAGGCTCGAGGGGGCGCAGATTGGCTCTGATGATATCGAGGCCTTCTACCGCTGCTACTGCATGACCTATCTCGAGCGCGGTCAGCGCCCTTATCTGCCGCTCGATTTCTTCCAGCAGCTCAGGCGCAGCATGCCCGAGCGGTTGCTGCTGGTGCAGGCGCGTGATGAGCAGGGCACGCCGGTAGCGGCAGCCTTGTGTCTGATCGGCAATGATTGCCTGTATGGTCGTTGGTGGGGCAGCGAAGTCCACGCCGACTGCCTGCACTTCGAGGTCTGCTATTACCAGGGGCTCGAATTCTGTCTGCAGCGAGGGCTCAAGCGCTTCGACCCCGGCACTCAGGGGGAGCACAAGATCAGCCGCGGTTTCGCGGCGTATGCCACCGGGTCGCTGTATTGGCTGATGCATCCCGGGCTTCAGGAGGCGGTGGCAGAGGCGGTCGAGGAGGAGGCGCGCTGGCTCAGCAAGGCGCGTCAGCAGGTGACGGCAATGTTGCCCTATCGGGAGCCCGCTCCCCGACCAGGGCAGGAGTGATGATCCTCAGTCTCCGTCACTGCTATCCGCTGGCGGATTTTTCCGCGAAGTCCGAGGCAAGAAAGATTGCGAATAGAGCACTACACTGAGTTATATATGAATGCTCTAATTCAGAGGCGCCCATGCTGATCAAGGACTGTGATTCACGGGAATATGACCTGCTGGTGCTCGAGGTGCTGGCGCAGGATGCTGCGCTTGCCGCGCCCGAGCGCCACAAGGTGCTGGAGGCGCTGCGCGCGATACGTGCCCGCCAGGCTCGTCGCCGTGCGCTGGCAAGCCAGCTGGATACCTTGTTGGGGACGCGGGATGATTGGGTCGTGCTGCATGATGTGAGGCTGGCCCAGGCAGAGGGCGTGATCGAGATCGATCACCTGCTGATCAACAGCCTCATGCAGGTCTGGGTGCTGGACGCCTCCTGTTTTGATCTGACGCTCTCGATCACCCCCTTCGGTGAGCTGTTGGCTCATGATGGGCGAGTCGCGCAGGAGGGCGAGGTTCCCGCGGACGAAGATGGCGTCATGGCGCACGCCGTGACGCCTTGTCCCTTGCAGACGATTCCTGAGCGCAGTCGCGCCATCGTGCAATGGCTGGAGGCCTCCTCGTTGTTGCCTGTGCGTCTTGGGATGACGCTGCAGCCGCAATTGCGCTATCGCATCGTGGTGGCTGATGCGGCTCAGGTCAGTCGCCCGCCGGAAGACATCTTCGACAGTCGTGCGCTGCTGTCCTTCGCGCGCCTCAAGCGTCAGTGCCTGCAGGTAAGCAGCAAGACCGCTTACGTGACTCGGCTGCGCAGTTTTACCCACCGCCTCGATCAACGCCGCCTGCGCCAGCTGGGGCGCGCCATCGCGACCCGGCATGTGGCCCCCAATACCGATTGGGTGGCGGAGCTGGGCCTGGCCACTGACACACGCTCGCCGGAGGGCGGTGGTGCCACTCCAGTGTCCACGCTGGCCTATCTATGGCAACCGCCTCTATCGCCTGAAGGGCAGTCGCGGATCTCAGGCGAAAGCGCTGCCATGGTGGCAGAGTCCGATGACATGGAGGGGGCGTCGGAGGACACGACGCTGGCGGTCCAGCGTGGCGTGACATCCACGGCTGCTCTGAAGCGACAGTGCGGTTTCGGGGGCCGAGGGCTGCAGGCTGCACATTGGCAGCCCGGGCACCAGGATCCGGGGCAGGGCAGCCAGGAAGGCTCCGCGAGCCAGCAAGGGGCAGGCGAGCAGCAGGGTACTGCGCCCGACCATCAGCAGGGCGTGTCTTCTGCCCGGTCGCAGGATGAGGAAGGCTTGCCGCGCTGCCAGGGCTGTCGGCGGTGGCTTTCCTCCCAGAGTGTCGACTTCTGTCGCCAGGCAGAACAGGCACGTGCGCTGGGCGGGCGCCTGCTCTGCAAACGCTGTCGCGATGCCTCAGCCCAGTAAGGCAGTAGCACGGTGTTGTATTTGACTCCGGTCCTGTGTCCCAGGCCTATGGCGCCAGTCTGGCGCTCAAGGGTGTGGTTCATGGCGTGACGGGAGCTCAGGGCGTCAATTTTATTTCTGATTTCTGATTGTTTTTTTCCAGTGTAATCAAGCGACTGCATCAACCAGGGCGTACAGGCCAGTCGTTGCAATGTTTTTGATGTTGCAGTGCAACAAAGACTGTCTTATGCTGCGTTGCAGCGAGGATGGAACCTGGTCGATAGCACTATCTGACCGTGACGGCTTGTTAGTGACGGCTTGACAATGATGGCTCGGTCACTACGGTGCACCAGCCCGGTTCAATCCTGATAATCGAACGGAGCAAGGCTCCGGTTCATTTCAGCGTGATGCCAATACCCTGGAGGGTGCCTACATGTTCAATGCCAACTTCGAGAAGTCCGCTCAGCAGTTCGACGATATGTTCCTGTCTCCGCTGCGTGCGTTCAGCGCCCTGAGCATCGATTACAGCGAGAAGCTGATCGGCGCACAGATGGAACTGACCAAGTCCTATGCTGATGCTTCCCTGACCCAGGCGCGTTCCATGCTCGAGATCAAGGACAGTGAAGGTCTGAAGAACTTCGTCAAGGAGCAGCAGGAAACTGTGAAGTCTCTGGGTGAGAAGCTGCAGAACGACACCCAGAAAGTGGTCGAGCTGAACCAGGAATACGCCAAGAAAGGTCAGGAACTGGCAGAAAGCAACGCCAAGTCCGCCTCCGAGGCCATGCAGAAAGTCGCCAAGTAAGCGACTGCTGCCGACGCTCTCAGGCGAGCGTCCCCAACGCCCATCCGGTCTTCCGGGTGGGCGTTCGCGTGTCTGGAGCATCGTTGAGCAGGTGGGGAGGCGCGCGACGCTAGCGGCGAGCGCTGCCTTGGGCCACAATGACCTGCCACGCCGCCGGTGATTGCCGACGGCATTTATTCGATCAGTGACAGGTGATAGACATGGCACAGGCCACAGCGCGTCATATTCTCGTTTCCAGCGAAGAACAGTGTGCAGCTCTCAAGACCGAAATCGAGAACGGCCGCGATTTCGCTGATGCCGCTCGCGAGCACTCCTCCTGCCCGTCCGGCCGCAGTGGCGGCGACCTGGGTGCCTTCGGCCCGGGCATGATGGTCAAGGAATTCGACGAAGTCGTGTTCAGCGCCCCGATCAACACCGTGCAGGGCCCGGTGAAGACCCAGTTCGGTTATCACCTGCTGGAAGTCACCAGCCGTACGTGAGCCTTCTGTCACGCTCATGAGATGTCATGAGCGTTTGGCAGGATGTGACGAAAACGCCCCGACCATCACTGGTCGGGGCGTTTTTTGTGTCGCTTGGCAAGTCAGCTTCCCTGTGCGCCGTCAGGCGCTTGACTAGACCTCCTGATAGAGCTGGCTGCCTTCACGCTTGAACTTGTCTGCCTGCTCCTGCATGCCGGCCATCACGCTGTCGGCATCGCCGGTCAGGCCATGCTCATTGGCGTAATCACGCACTTCCTGGGTGATCTTCATCGAGCAGAACTTCGGCCCGCACATGGAGCAGAAGTGGGCGACCTTGGCCGAGTCCTTGGGCAGCGTCTCGTCGTGGAAGCTGCGCGCGGTGTCCGGGTCCAGGCCCAGATTGAACTGGTCTTCCCAGCGGAATTCGAAGCGTGCCTTGGAGAGCGCATTGTCACGACGTTGCGCGCCTGGATGGCCCTTGGCCAGATCGGCGGCATGCGCGGCGATCTTGTAGGTGATGATGCCGGTCTTGACGTCGTCCTTGTTGGGCAGGCCCAGGTGCTCCTTGGGGGTCACGTAGCAGAGCATGGCGCAGCCGAACCAGCCGATCATCGCGGCACCGATGCCGGAGGTGATGTGGTCGTAACCCGGGGCGATGTCGGTGGTCAGCGGACCGAGGGTATAGAAGGGCGCCTCGTCACACTCGCTGAGCTGCTTGTCCATGTTCTCCTTGATCAGGTGCATCGGCACGTGACCCGGACCTTCGATCATGACCTGGACATCGTGCTGCCAGGCGATCTTCGTCAGCTCGCCGAGCGTCTCGAGCTCACCGAACTGGGCGGCGTCGTTGGCATCGGCCACCGAGCCCGGGCGCAGGCCATCGCCCAGCGACAGGCTGATGTCGTAGGCCTTGCAGATTTCGCAGATGTCCTCGAAGTGGCGATAGAGGAAGCTTTCCTCGTGATGCGCCAGACACCACTTGGCCATGATCGAGCCGCCGCGCGAGACGATGCCGGTCACGCGACTGGCAGTCAGCGGCACATAGCGCAGCAGGACGCCGGCGTGGATGGTGAAGTAGTCGACGCCTTGTTCGGCCTGCTCGATCAGCGTGTCGCGGAAGATCTCCCAATCGAGGTTCTCGGCCACGCCATCGACCTTCTCCAGCGCCTGATAGATCGGCACCGTGCCGATGGGCACGGGAGAGTTGCGCAGAATCCATTCACGGGTCTCGTGGATGTTGGCGCCGGTCGAGAGGTCCATCACGGTGTCGGAACCCCAGCGGATCGCCCAGGTCATCTTGTCGACCTCTTCCTCGATGGAGGAGGTGACCGCCGAGTTGCCCAGGTTGCCGTTGACCTTCACCAGGAAGTTGCGGCCGATGATCATCGGCTCGCTTTCCGGGTGATTGATGTTGGCGGGAATGATGGCGCGGCCGCGTGCGACTTCCTCACGCACGAATTCGGCGGTGATCTCGTCGGGCAGGTTGGCGCCGAAGCTGTGGCCCGGGTGCTGGTGGCCCAGAATGCTCTCGACGGCTTCGCTGCCCTGATATTCCTCACGCAGCGCGATACGACGCTGATTCTCGCGAATCGCGATGTATTCCATCTCCGGCGTGATGATGCCCTGGCGCGCATAGTGCAGCTGGGTGACATTCTTGCCCGGCAGGGCACGACGCGGGCGATGGTCCAGCTCGAAGCGCAGTGACGACAGGCGCAGGTCGGCCTGGCGCACGCGGCCATATTCACTGCTCAGCTGATTGAGCTGTTCGGTATCACCGCGTTCCTCGATCCACTTTTCGCGCAGCGGTGCCAGACCCCGGCGAATATCGATCTCGACCGCCGGGTCGGTGTAGGGGCCGGAGGTATCGTAGACGACGATCGGCGGGTTCTCTTCCAGACCGCTGGAGGTCTGGGTCGGAGAGCAGACGATCTCGCGCATCGGCACGCGGATGTCCGGACGGGAGCCTTCGATATAGATCTTGCGCGAGCCGCTCAGCGGCGCGATGGCGGCGGCGTCGACTTGTGCTTCGCTGGCGAGGTGGCGGCTGCCATCCTTGCGAACGGCGCGCGCGCGTGCCTTGGGGGCAGACTCAGGCTGCGAGGCGAGCGGTGACTCGGCGGCGTTGGTGGCTTGCGGGTCTTGTGTTGTCGGGACAGTGCTCATGCAGGTCTCCTCAAAGGGCGACGTCACGGCTGACGTCATCATGGGAAGACCGTGCGCAGGGAGAGGATGGTCGTCGCCGACTCCTTGCCAACAGGTGGCCCGGGAGCGAGGCGGCCGCGCGCAGCGGCTGGCCATCAGCTTGATTCCTACGCCGGTCCTAACCGGTTCAGGTTCCACGGGACCCCTTGCTGGCAAGCTCGCGCGTCAGGGCGGCGAAGCATGCATGCAGGATCTCAGCCGGTTCCACCGGCACCCCGTCAAGCGTGTGCAGATTTCAATGCGAGAGTGTGTTGCCCGAAGCGTCAGGCTTGCCCCGGGGAGCGTTCTCTCATCCAGGCTCTGTTGGCCTGTCAGTCGTGCCATCCATGGAGGATGGCGTCATCCCGAGCGGCTCATGGCGAGCACCGGGACGTCAGTCTGTGATGACTCAAGCGCGATCGAGACCCATCTGCCAGAAGTCGATCTCGAGTCGCGTGGCGTCACGGAAGACATCGACCAGTTCACCCAGTCGACGCTCCGAGACCTCCGAGAGTCGCGCATCCAGCCATTCACGCTCGGCTTCGACGGCTTCCTTGAAGTCATCGCTTGAGTACATCGCGATCCAGTCCGCGTACGGGTTGTTCTCGATCTCGGTGGTGTCTTGATCGAGCAGCCACTCGGCGATCTCGCCGTAGCCGATCAGGCAGGGCGCGAGCGCCACGTGCAGATCGAGCAGGTCGCCGCGCTGGCCGCAATCGAGCACGTAACGGGTATAGGCCAGGGTGGCGCGCGATTCCGGCAGCTCGCTCAGATCATCCTCGCTGATGCCCCACTCGCTGCAGTAGCCGATATGCAGATCGAGCTCGGTATTGAGGATGGTGTCGAGACTGGCCGTGGCCTGACGCAGCTCCGCGAGGGTGCGGCTCTTGTAGGCGGCCAGCGCCCAGGCACGCGCGAAGTGGATCAGGAACAGGTAGTCCTGCTGCAGGTAATGGCGGAAGGACTCCTCCGGCAGACGACCTTCGCCCAGCTGGCGAACGAAGTCGTGCTCGAGATAGTCACGCCATTCCTCGGCGCAGGCACTGGTCAGGTCGTTGAAACTAGGCATGACGCATCCCTCGGTGAGCGTGCTGACGACCCGTGATGGGGCGGCAGTTCTCTGGCGCAAGCGTGGCCAGTACCGGAACAGGAGCAGGGGAAAAGCGGGGGAGGTGCCGACAGTCACCGTGAGAAAGTGGTGACGTTATCGAGTGGCATCGCTTCACGCTTGATCCCTACGCCGGTACTAGCCGGATCAGGTTCGGCGGGATCGTCATTCACGCAAGGACATTGCCTGCGCATGACATCTCAGCCGGTCTTACCGGCACCCCGTCAAGCTGTGACATATGAGTCACGATGCAGCGAGTGTAACAGCCCTGTGGCGCAGAAGAAGGGCAGTGTGAGCAAAAATGCATACGACTTTGGGAGGCCTGCCGAAGGTGTGAAGAGCCTCAAGCGGGCTTGTGATGAGCCTCGAGCGGGTTCATGGACAGTCTCAAGCGGCAATGTCCGCCATGAGCGCCGGCAGGTGGCGCGACAGTCGCGCAAGGTCACGCGGCTCATCGACATCCCAGCTGATCGGCAGGCAAGAGTACGTTCTGCCTGCCCGTGCCAGCCGCGCCAGGGTGTCCCGGCAGACATGGGCGTGGCTCCAGCGGGGCAGCAGGAAGGCTTGCGGGCAGGGCGCCTTGAGGCCGATCAAGCCATAGCCCCCATCCTCGGTGGGCTGCAGGACCGCGTCGTGAGTGCGTAGTCTCTGGGCTGCCTCGCGCAGGCGCTGGCTGTCCAGCGCCGGCAGGTCGGAGCCCATCAGCAATACCGGCCCCTCGGGTAGATGTCGGGCCATGGCCCGGGACATCCGTTCACCGAGGTCCCCCTGTGGCTGTACCTCGAAGGTGAGGTCGGCTGAGGTGTCGACAACGCTTCGCAGCCGGGCTTCCAGCGCCACCTGCAGAGCCGCCTGTTCAGGTGTCTGTCTCGACGGCTCGGCAGCGGGCGTCAGCATCACCACGACCTTGCCAAGGCGCGCGGCGCAGGCCTGGTCAACGATATGGCACAGCATCCGCTCATAGAGTCGAGCTGCACCCTCGGGGCCGAGTGCGGGGATCAGGCGTGTCTTGCAGTGGCCGGCGATGGGCAGGCGACCGAAGATGATGAGGGTCGGGCGCACCTCTGACGCGGCATCAGTTGTAGGCAAGGTAGGCAACGCCGCATCACGCATGGGGCATTCCGCGCTGCTCACAGGCCTGCGCCGCGGCGCGATAGCCGTAAAGGCGTGCCAGGCGTGCAGGGGAGACGCCGCACCAGGCCGCCAGCCGCAGTCCCCACATCTTGACGATGGTGCGCCAGACGCCGTGGGTCTCCCAGCGCCGACCGCTGGTGGTAACGCGCGCCGTCAGGTTCATTGGCGGGGTCAGATGTTTGAGCTGGGCACTCAGCCAGATATCTTCCATCAGTGGCATGTCGGCAAAGCCACCGATGGCCTCGAAGGTCGAGCGCTGCACGAACTGGGTCTGGTCGCCCGTGCTGATGCTGGTCAGCCGCGAGCGCAGATTCATCATGGCGGCGATCATCGGTAACCACGGCGACTCGCCCTTGATGCTGACATCGAAGCGGCCCCAGTCGCTGCGGCGATGCGTCGTGACGGCCTCCTTGAGCAATGCCAGCGCATTGTCGGGCAAGTCGGTATCGGCATGCAGAAACAGCAGCCATTCTCCGCGTGCATGCGCGGCTCCGGCATTCATCTGGCGTGCCCGGCCCGGCTCACTGCCCAGCACGGCATCACACAGCGGATGGGCCAGTGAGGGGGTGCCATCCGTCGAACCGCCATCCACCACGATCACTTCACAGTCCCCTCCCGCGCGCAGGCGATTCAGGGCGATCAGGGTTTGCACGATGCCGGCTGCCTCGTCATGCACCGGCATCACGATGCTCAGCCAGGGAGCGCGCGTCAGGTGCGTGCAGGTGCTCGGCAAGGAGTCCCGGTTGGCGGGCGTCCGTGCTGCTGGGGGTGGCTGCTGGTTCATGGCGGCAGGCTCCGACGATGGCGTATCCGTTGGATCATACGCAGGAGTTCGTAGGCTGGATGCACGAGCGAGAGACGCTCTCTCAACGCGTCATCGTTCATTAAACGCTTGGCGTCGACCCAGTGTCGCTCCATGGCCTCACAATGCCTAGCTGGCCATTGGGTGCATGCGGGGATACAGGACTACATTTCTGTAATTCGAAGGCGGGGCATGAACGGCAGGTTTTCAGAATCTGCAGCAGGCAACCACTGCAGCCATAGGCCCTATTCATGGGCTCTCTGCCAAGCAGCTCCTGGAAAGAGCGCCTGGAGAGGGGCATGGAGGGGGGCTTGGACAAAGGGCTTGGAGAAGAGACTTGAAGAAGAGGGCCTGGAGAGAGGGCCTGGAGAGAAGGCCCGGAAAGAGGGCCAAGACCTCGCTTCTCAAGGGAGCGTTCTGTTGGAGGTCAGGCCATCAATCGAAGGTGAGGCGATAGAGGCCAGCCGCGCCGCTATCCGAGGTGAAGTACAGGCTGCCATCAGGGCCGAACAGGACATCGAGCGGGCGAATCCAGCGCTGGCCGCTGCTGCTGTCCTGCAGACCGGTCAGCACTGGCACCAGGCGTGCTTCAGTGTCTGGCGTCGCCAGCTTGAGGCCCAGCAGGCGAGGCTCACGACGGCTGGCCGGATCACCTGCGGCGCTGCCGGAGGGAGCCGTGCCCCAGCTGCCGTGGACGGCCACCACGACATCCATGTCTGCGGCCAATGGATGTTCTGGCGGTACCACCGCGATTCCCATCGGCGCACTGCGAGCGGGAACCTCGGCCAGTGGCGGCGCAATCTCGTCACGCTCGCGCGGTGAATCGCTCGTGATGCAGTCATCCGTCTGCCAGCGGCCATCGACCCACTGATACCAGGGCATGCCATGGAAGCTGCCTTCGCGGGCTGCGACCACCAACTCGCGAGGTTGCTCGTAGCCCCAGTGGTCGGGGCCGTTGTTGGTGGCCAGCAGACGTGGCTCATCTTCCCTACCTGGCTGCCAGGCGAGGCCTACCGGGTTGCGCAGCCCGCTGGCCCAGGGCTGCCAGTGCGGGGCATCGCCGGATTCCTCAAGGCGCAGCACGCCACCGCGGCGTTCACTGAAGGAGTAGCCCTGCTCGCTGCCTGCGAGATATTGATTCGAGCAATTGCCCTGGATGCCCAGCGCCAGATAGAGGCCGCCATCAGGCCCGAGACTCAGGGTGCGCGAGTTGTGGCCACCGCCGCCGGGCAGGGCGATCAGCTCACGAAAGTCATCGCGGGTGAGAGATTCGCCGTGTGAATAGTCGGCGACCAGCAAGGCTGCAGTGGTCGCGACATAGAGCTTGTCACCGCGCACCACCAGCGAGTGAGGGTAGCCCGACAGTTCGACCAGCGTCTTCACGGCAGAGAGGTTGCCGTCCGGCCTCAGCTGAGCGCGATAGACACGCTCGGCCCGCGAGCCGATCAGCAGCTCGCCAGCGTCAGTGAGATGCAGCATGCGTGGACTGTCGAGCGAGGCCAGCCGCTCGAGCGTGGCGCCTTCAGGCAGCTTGAGCGCTGGGGCATCGCTGGGCACTTGCTGAGCGCTCATCAGCGACAGTGAGGAGGAAGTTCCTGTCTCTGCCTGGGCTGGCAGAGACAAGGCGAGACAGGCCGCCGCGGCACCTGTGACCAATCTTGTCGGCAAGCCTGTCACCAGGCTTGCCGGCAGGCATGTCGACACCGCTCGGGACAGTGAGGGGCGACGGGACGATGCGCTTGTGAGGTGAGCGGCGTGAGTCTCGATCGGCATCCCTGCCTCCTGTCATTGAGCCATGCGCATTCAGTCTGGGAGCTGATGGCCTGTTGCGCCAGTGCTGCCCTCAGCCGTGCTTGCTGGCCTTGCGGCGATGCTTGAAGTAGCGGCGCCAGCCCTTGAGCGAGAAGAAGGAATAGGTGCGCGCATAGAAGCGGGATTCCTGCCAGCCCGGTTGTTGCTCCATTTCCTGCGGGCTCTTGCGCCAGCGCTTGTATTCCCACTGATACTGGGCCGGCGCCAAGGCGATCGCCGCTTCCACCGAGGCATTCACCCCGCGTGCCGAGGCGACTTCCTCTTCGCAATAGACACCTTCATCCGCGGCGAGGAAGTGGATGGCGAAGCCATGGCCATCTTCCAGACGCTGGGCGACACCGGTGACGACGCGTGCATCGGTTCTCGCCACCAGCTTGGGCAGCAGGGTGGCGGTATAGGCGGGGCGGCCATAGAAGTCGGCGAAGACGCCGCTGCCACGACCCGGCTCCTGATCCGGCAGTATGCCGATCGCTTCGGCGCGCTTGAGTGCCTTGAGCAAGGCGGCCACGCCGCGCGAGTTGGTGGGCACCAGGCTCGCGCCCATGCGTTCACGGCCGTTGCGGATGATCGGGTCGAGACGCTCGAACTTGGGCGGCTCATACATGGCGGTGAACGGGAAGTGGCTGGAGAGCCAGAAATTGAGCACTTCCCAGTTGCCGAAGTGCGGCGCCAGCACGATGACGCCGCGCCCCTCGGCACGCGCCTCGTCGAGCAGGTTGCGACCGTGGACCTCGAGAATCGAATCGCGCACGGCGTCTTCATCACCCAGCCACACCTTGCCCAGTTCCAGCATGGTGGCGGTGGAATGTGCGAGGCTGTCGCTCGCCAGACGCGCGCGCGCCTGCTTGTCGAGCTGCGGGAAGGCCTGGCCCAGATTCTGGCGCGTGACCCGGCGCTCGCGGGGATTGCACAGCTGCACCACACGCGCCAACGGGCGCGCCAGCCACCAGAGCTGGCGGGTGCTGAGCCCGGACAGTCGTTGCCACAGACAGGCCACGGAATTGGCCTTGAGAGGAGTCAGGCGCTGTTCCATGGCCTGTTCGAACCGCTTGAGAGTCTTGTCCATCGTCACACGTGAAGTTCCGGTGGTCTGGCGTGAAAGATCGCGCCTGTCTGACGCGAAGGCAGGCGCCGTGACATCGTCAGGTGTCGCGGTGCCGCACTCGAATGATGCTCATTGTGCCAGAGGGGGGCGGTGCCTGCAGGCTCCATCGTGGCAGGCGCAAGACACTGGCGCGGGGTATCATTCAGCACTCAGACAGTCGCCACCTGCGATACGTTCACCTGCTGCTGAATTGCCCGTGTCGCCGCGGTAGCGTGCGTGGCGCCGAGTTGTCACCGCCAGCCGTGTGGTGACATCCACCCACCGGCAGTGTCCCCAGCCACGGAGCCCTGATGTCAGCCCCTGATTCCCTCGTTCCCTATCCGCCTTCAGATACTGTCTGCCCGCTGTGTGAGGCGCCCCGGAGCCAGCATGTACTGCACCTGGTGCAGCGGCGCAGGCCATGCCCCGAGACCGGTCAGCGCCCTCCCGCCGATGAGCGCGATTACCTGCGCTGCCCGGAGTGTCATCTGCTGTATCTGGCGCCGTCCCAGCGCCTGGATGCCAGGGCAGAGCAGGATATCTACGACCAGCACGAGAATGACCCGGCAGACCCGCGTTATCGAAGCTTCCTGGCCAAGCTCTTCACGCCGATGTGCGAGCGGCTCGCGGCCGGTGCCAGCGGGCTCGATTTCGGCTGTGGACCGGGGCCTGCCCTGGCGCAGATGTTCGAGGAGGCGGGCCATCCGATGGCGTTGCACGATCTCTATTATCATCCGAACCCGGCAGCGCTCACCCGCCAGCATGACTTCATCGTCAGCACCGAGGTGATCGAGCATCTCTACGCGCCGGGGGAAGTCTTCCGCCAGTGGTTGCGCTGCCTCAAGCCCGGCGGCCTGCTGGGGGTGATGACGCAGCCCGCCTCGGATGACCCGGAAGCGCTCAGGCGCTGGCACTACCTGCGTGATCCGACGCATGTGTGCCTGTTCAGCCCGGCGACCTTTGCCTGGCTGGCGCGCACGCACGGACTCGAGCTTGAACAGGTCGCCAACGACAGTGTCATCTTCCGCGTGCCCCGATCCGCCTGACAAGGCGCGGGACAAGGCGCGGGACAAGGCGTGGAACAGGGCATGGATAGAGCGCAGGACAGCGCATGAATAGGGCGCAGGGCAGCGCGCAGCGACACGCAAGAAGACATGGTCGCCAAATGACGCAAAAATGCTTGGATTTGGCGCGGACTGTCACTATATTGCCCGCGCCTTGACGTATTCACGCAGGGAAAACTTCCCCTCCCGACGATATCCGCACCTTGCGGCATTGGCTGATCGCTGACTGGCGGCCGGCCGAGGATCTGGTCATGCCCCGTCATCTGCTGTTGATGTCCCTTGCGCCCCTGCTCGGCCTTGCCTTGCTGGGGATCGGTAACGCCATGCTGACCTCGTTGGTCCCGTTGCGGCTGTCTGCCGCCGGTGTCTCGAGCGAGGCGATCGGCCTGATCAGCTCGGCCTACTATCTGGGCCTCGGGCTCGGCGCGCTGGTCAACGACCGCCTGCTGCTGCGCATCGGCCATATCCGCGCCTATGCCGGCTTCGGCTCGCTGGTGGCGGTCGCGGCTCTGGCCATGGGGTTGGGCGATCACCCGGTGGTGTGGTTCCTGCTGCGCATGATGATCGGCTGGTCGCTGGTCGGGGTGTATCTGGTCATCGAGAGCTGGCTGCTGAGCGCTGCCGATCCCGCTGTGCGCGGGCGTCTGCTGGCGCTCTACATGATCGTGCTCTATGGCGCGGGGGTGCTCGGTCAGCTGCTGCTGGGCGTGACTGCCATGCTGAGCCTCGAGGCGGCCTTCATGCTGGTGGCGATGCTGGCGGCGGCCTCGGTATTGCCGCTGGTGCTGCTGCCGCGTGTCTCGCCGCTGATCGAACAGTCCGAGCCCCTGAGCCCGTGGCGCCTGATTCGCATCACGCCGACAGGCGTGTTCGGCTGCCTGGCCTCGGGGCTGGTGGTGGCGGTCATCTATAGCCTGCTGCCTCTGGCGTTGGGCGATGGCGGTATCCTGAGCACCGCGGAGATCGGTCAGCGCATGGCGCTGGTGATTCTCGGCGGCATGCTGCTGCAATACCCCATCGGCCGCTGGTCTGACAGCCACGATCGCCAGCAGGTGCTGATCATCCTGTCGATCGCCATCGTCGGCTTCGCCGCCTTGCTGATGGGGCCGGCGCGCGAGGGCATCGCCCAGCTGACGGTGCTGTTCCTGCTCGGCGGTGCCGCCTTCACGCTCTATCCGGTGGCGGTCAGCCATGCCGCCGACCGTGCGCCCGCCGGTGCCCTGGTACGGATGAGTCAGGGCCTGCTGTTGATCAATGCGGTGGGGTCGACCCTGTCACCGCCGGCGGTATCGCTGCCGATGGCCGAGATGGGCGCGATGCCCGGCATGGCGCTGAGTCTGGCGGTGATGGGGGGCGGCATGCTGCTCTTCTTTGTCTGGCGGCGTGTGATGCGTCCGGCGCCGCAGCCGTTGGCGCCCTTCGAGACCCATGCTCCGCAGACACCGCTGGGCACCGAGCTTGCGGTCGGGCCTGAACTGGTCGAGGCCGCCGAGGAGCACCTGCGTGACGCCGAAGCCGATGACCCGCTGGTCGAGGTCACGCGTGAGCTGGTCGCTGATATGCCGGAGCTGATCACGGAGGCCTCACTGGACAGTCTCGAGGAGATCGAGGTCAAGGAGGAGCAGGCGCTGCACGACGAGCAGGCCTTGAATGATGAGCAAACATTGCAGGTTGTGCAGGCCTCGCAGGACGCGCAGCGGCAGGGGCCGCCACGCGATGACGCGCCGCTGGCGCGCGGCTGAGGGCCACTGGCGCGGTGCTGTCCAGACCTGTCTGGCCGGGACTTCCCGCCCGGGAATCAGCGTGCGGGATCGACCAGGTTGCCCTGTGAGCTGTTGCGCCGGAACCAGCCGGTGACACTGGCGCGCGCCTGATGCGTCGGCAGCACCTCATGGGGGATCTGCTCGGAGAGGAAGCACACGAAGGTGCCGGCCTCGGGGGTGACGCGTGCCATTTCGCTGCTGTCATCCTCGGGGTCGTAGAGCACGATCTCGCCGCCGCCATCGCGCGGCCAGTCCTCATTGAGATAGAGCACGCTGGAGATCAGGCGGTTGCCGCGGCCGCGAAAGCTGTCGAGATGCTTCTTGTAGAAGCTGCCGACCGGATAGTGGGCGAAGTGGGCCTCATACTCGAACAGCCCCAGATAGAGGGCGCGGTTGAGCTCATCCTTGAGCACGTTCATCGCTTCCAGGTAGGCGCGCTGGGCGCGTGAGTTGCGGTCCAGCCAGCGAATCGCGTCGCCACGGATGTCCGGGCGCAGATCATGCTCGCGCCCGCGACCGATACCCGCCGCTGTCAATTGCTGCCGCGTCTCCAGCGCCGTCAGTTCATCATTGAGCTGAGCGATGACCTGCCGCGGCAGGAAGTCGGGGCGCACGCTGTAGCCATGCTCGACCAGTTCATCGATCAGCAGGTTGAGTGCGACAGGGTCCAGCAGTGGGGCGGGTGCAGGTGCAGCGGGCATCAGGCGCTCCGAACGGGAAGTGGCGTGGCATCGTGGGCGAGGAGTTATAGTCCAGTGCCATTGTCGGTGCAATATCGTCGGGGCAATGGCAGTGCTGCAAAGCCATCAGGGCAATGGCGAGCCGCTCGGCGGGAACACACCTTGTCTGGTTCAGCTGCTCAGGAGCTCAGTAGCTCAGGAGTTCAGGATCTTGAGCTTCAGGGCCGAGGCGGCACGGGGCGCGGCGGCAGATGGCGCAGCGGGGCACCGGGCGGTGGCGCTGCCTTGAGGCTCACGGCATGGCCGAAGCCGATGGCCATCAGTTCGACCAGCATCATCGAAGACAGTCCCCACAGTACCTGGTCGGCCACACGATAGCTGGGCACGTACCAGGTCTCGTCACCGACGGTGATCACGTCGGTATGCTCGCGCTCGTCTCTCAGCAACATGCTCAGCGGCATCTCGAAGATCTGCTCGATCTCGCTGGGGTCCGCGCGCAGCGGCAGGTCGGCGGGAATGCGTCCGACAAAGGGCGTGACACGCATGCCGTGCAGGGAAATCACGTCGCTCAGCTGGCCGAAGACCTCCACGGCGCTGGGCGGCAACGCGACTTCTTCCTCGGCTTCGCGCAGCGCGGTGGCCAACAGGTTGCTATCATCGGGTTCGGCCTTGCCGCCGGGGAAGGCCACCTGGCCGGGATGCTGGGTGAGATGGCTGGCACGCCGCGTCAGCAGCAACGTCGGTTCGGGACGATCGATCAGCGCGATCAGGACGGCGGCGCGTGGCAGCTGGTGGTCAGTCGCGAGGGGGTGATGTGCTTGCAGGCGTTGGCGCAGGGCTTCTAGCATGTCGTTTCCTCGTAGTCATCCATCATGTGGCGCGAGGGTCCTGGCGGTCAAGGCGACTGCCATGCCGCCGGGCCCACCGCGCAGCGAGGAAGCGGAGACGGGATGTCACTGAAGGGCGCCTTGAGATTTCATGGGAGAGCGAATGAATTATTGCAGTCACTGTGGTGAAACGGTGCGTCTGGCAGTGCCGCAGGGCGATGATCGTCTGCGCTACCTGTGTGACAGCTGCGGCACCATCCATTATCAGAATCCGCGCATCATCGCGGGCACCTTGCCGGTACAGGACGGCAAGGTGTTGCTCTGTCGGCGTGCCATCGAGCCGCGGCTGGGGTATTGGACCTTGCCGGCCGGCTTCATGGAGAACGCCGAGACCACCAGCGACGCCGCTGCTCGCGAGACACGGGAGGAAGCCGGCGCCGAGGTCAAGCTGCAGGGGCTCTATACGTTGATCGACCTGCCGCATATCAATCAGGTCTACATGCTGTTTCGGGCCGAGCTGATCAGCGACTACTCGGCGGGCGTCGAGAGTCTCGAGGTGGCGCTGTTCAGCGAGGAGGAGGTTCCCTGGCAGTCGCTGGCCTTCCCGACTATGGAAGTCACGCTGCGCCGCTACTTCGAGGATCGCCGCCACGGCGAGGGTGACGAGCATTTCCCGCTGCATCTCGAGCAGATCGACCTGGAAGCCCGCGAGCACTTCTTCAACACCACCTTCCTGCCCGCGAGCTAGATCGTCTGGCCATTGCTGACCTCGCGTGCCTCGTTCTTCGGGGGACGCGGGGTCAGAACGTTTCCAGTCGCCAGCAATCGAAGGCGACTTCTTCATAGGGATGGGCGTCGCGCAGCGCCGCCACGGCAGCGGCGATGAGCGAATCGTCACATACCAGCTCTATCTTCAGTTCGGCGACGCGCTCCAGCGTGCCGCAGGTCCCGATATGCGGATTGGCGCTGGCCAGTGGCCGAAACTGGCCGGTGCCGCGTGTCTCGAAGCAGCAGGCCTCGTAGTCGCCGATGCGCCCTGCACCGGTGGCAAAGACGGCTTCCTTGACGTGTTCGGCGTCATTCTCCGGGACGAAGAACGCAAGCTTGTACATCGGATGACTCCTGGCAGAAGGGTGAGAGGGCGCTGTCATCAGGTGGCCCTGATCGACAGGGGGGCGTCAAGCGTGGCAACGGATGCTGGCAGTGCCTGCGTCGCGCTCCCGGATGATGGCATAATGCGCGCTGCAACGGCCAAGGACATCGCCATGCTCAAATGGATCAATATCTCGCTGCTGCTGCTGCTGGCACTGCTCCAGTATCGGCTGTGGTGGGGCGAAAATGGCATCACCGAATTATTCGATATTCGCGCACGCGTGCAGCAGCTGTCCAAGGAAGATGCGGTGCTGGACAACCGCAATCAGCGACTCGGTGCGGAAGTGGTCGACCTCAAGAATGGTCTGGCGGCCATCGAGGAGCGTGCACGCAATGACCTCGGCATGGTGCGCAAGGACGAGCAGTTCCTGTGGGTGCCCAATGTCGCGGTGCCGGAACGCAAGGCGCCATCACCCGATGAAGTGGCGGACGGTGCGCTGGAGGGCAAGGGCCTGGAAGGCGGGCTGCCCAAGGTGATCACGCCATGATGCCGACAGACGCCTCGCGCGAGCCCCGTCTGTGGTATCTGGTGCCGGCCGCCGGCGTGGGCAGCCGCATGCAGGCCGACCGGCCCAAGCAGTATCTGGAGCTGTCGCCCGGCGGCTGCGTGCTGGAGGCGACGCTGGCGACGCTCAAGCGCGCGCTGCCCGAGGCAGGGCTCTGTCTGGTGCTGGGCGCCGACGATGGCTATTTCACGCCGTCGATGGTGCCGTGGCAGGACTGGCTGCGCGCCGATGGCGGCAGCGAACGTGCCGACAGCGTGCTGGCGGGCCTGGATTGCCTGAGCCGCCACGCCCATGACGATGACCTCGTGCTGGTGCACGATGTCGCGCGTCCCTGCGTTCGCGAAGCCGATATCCATGCGCTGGTCGCGACCGCTCGCCGCAGTGCCGATGGCGCCATCCTCGCGGCCCCCGCCAGCGACACCATGAAACGCGCCGCGCCGGCCGTCGACTCGCGTCCGCATGGCGATGGCGGTGGCGATGAAGAGCGTGCGCCGAGCATCGCGCACACCGAATCCCGCGTCGGCCTGTGGCATGCCTTCACGCCGCAGGCCTTCCCGTTGGGCCTGTTGCGACGGGCGCTGCGTGAAGCGCTTGGGGAGAACCCCGCGCTCATCACGGATGAGGCCTCGGCACTGGAGGCCTGTGGCCGTGCCCCCGTGCTGGTCGCCGCCGCCCGCGACAATCTCAAGATCACCCATCCGGAAGACCTCGCCATGGCGCGCCTGCTGCTGGCCGCGCGCGAGGCGCTTCCCGATAGCCCCCGGACGTCTGCCTGACATGACTGAGCAATCTGCAACACCCGCTGCTGCCACTTCCTCCGCGCAATCTGCGACCTCTCCCCAACAGGCTGGCCATGTGCCGATGGCACTGCGCATCGGCCACGGCTTCGATGTGCATCGCTTCGGCGATGGCGATCACCTGATGATCGGGGGCGTGAAGATCGCCTACGAGCATGGCTTCGTGGCGCATTCCGACGGTGACGTGCTGCTGCATGCGCTGTGCGATGCGCTGCTCGGCGCCTGTGCCATGGGCGATATCGGCAAGCATTTTCCGGACACCGACAGCGAGTGGTCCGGCGCTGATAGCCGTGACCTGCTGCGCCATGTGATCGGGCTGGTCAATGCCGCCGGTTTCGGGGTCGGCAATGTCGATCTCACCGTGCTGGCGCAGGCGCCGAAGATGGCGCCGCACATCCAGGCGATGCGGGAAGTGATCGCCGAAGACCTGCGCGTGCCGCTGGCGGTTGTCAACGTCAAGGCCACCACCACCGAGCGGCTCGGCTTCACCGGTCGCAAGGAAGGCATCGCCGCCGAGGCCGTGGTGCTGCTGGGCGCGCTGCCAGCCGCGGGCGGAGCCGAGCATGTCTGAAGTGAATGACATGTCTGAGTCGCCCGAGGCGAATGCGCTGTTTGCCGAGGCGCTGGCGGCACTGGACGCTGCGGGCAGCGAGGCGTGGGTCAAGGAAGCCGAGTTGATGCAGCGCTGGCCGCATGCGCATGGCGGCTCGCTGGGAGCAGGCGACTTCCGCCACACGCCCGAGGACTTCCGGGTCACCGAGCTGATGGACTTCGTGCCCGAAGGCCACGGTGAGCATCAGTGGCTGTGGGTCGAGAAACGCGGCCTGACCACCGATGAGCTGTGCCGTGAACTGGCCAGCCTGTGCGAGGTCGCGCCGCGTGATATCGGCGTGGCCGGTCTCAAGGACAAGCAGGCGATCACCCGGCAGTGGGTCTCCGTGTGGTTGCCGGGGCGTGAAGCGCCGCAGGATCTCAGCGATGCGCTGGCCGAGAAGGGCGTCCGCGTGCTGGCCAGCGTGCGTCATCCGCGCAAGCTCAAGCGGGGCGTGCATCGCGGCAACCGATTCGCGCTGCGTGTCAGCGGTGAGGCCGTCGCGCATCCCGAGTTCGAGGCGCGCTGGCAGACGCTGATACGCGATGGTGTGCCCAACTATTTCGGGCCGCAGCGCTTCGGTCATCAGGGACATAATCTCGGTCGGGCACGTGCCGTGCTGGTGCGTGGCTGGCGCAAGCGCGATGACCGCAGCGGCATGCTGCTGTCGACCGCGCGCAGCTTCCTGTTCAATGAGGTGCTGGCTGCGCGCCTCAAGGCGAATTGCTGGGCGACGGCGTTGAGCGGAGAGGTATTTGCGCTCAACGGGACGGGCTCACGCTTCATCACCGACGGCAGCGAGTCGGCCGAGACGCTGGCGCAGCGTCTGGCGAGTGGCGATATTCATCCCACTGGCCCGCTTTGGGGCACCGGGCGTGCGGAGGCTCATGCGCAGGTCGCCCAGCTCGAGCAGGTCCTGGCCACGCGTTGGCCACAGTTGTGCGAGGGGCTCGAGAAGGCCGGCGTCAAGACGGAGCGTCGTCCGCTGCGCCTGATGCCCGGCAAGCCGCGTCTGGAGTGGGATATCACGCCAGAGCAGGCGCACGCCGAAGGCAGTGAGGCCAGCGTCTGGCTGCATTTCGATCTGCCGCGCGGCAGCTTCGCGACGGGCCTGTTGCGTGAACTGATCGCCCACCCGCTGCTGTAGTGCCGTCAGGTGACATGACGACTATCCGATGATTCGCAAAGGAGTGAGATGATGCGCAGGATTCTGCTTTCCAATGATGATGGCGTGCACGCTCCGGGGCTCAAGGCGCTGCATGACGCGCTGGCCGGGCAGGCACGCATTCGTGTGGTCGCGCCGGACCGTGACCGCTCAGGAGCCAGCAACTCGCTGACGCTGAGTCGGCCGTTGTTGCTGTCCGCGATGGAGAACGGCTTCTACAGCGTCGACGGCACACCCGCGGATTGTGTCTATCTGGGCGTCAATGGCGTCTGGGACGAGAAGCCTGACATCGTGATTTCCGGCATCAACCATGGTGCCAACCTGGGCGATGACGTGCTGTATTCCGGCACAGTGGCGGCGGCGATGGAAGGGCGCTCGCTGGGCATGTCGGCAATCGCGATGTCACTGTGCGGCAAGACCCACTTCGAGACCGCCGGACGCGTGGCGGCGAGCCTCGTCGGCGCGGCCGAGACCCTGGCATTGCCGCCGCGCTCGTTGCTCAACGTCAATGTGCCGGATGTGCCGTGGAGCGAGATTCGCGGCTTTCGCGTCACGCGTCAGGGCCATCGTGGCCCGGCGGGCGCCCCGATCGAGGTCAAGGACCCGCGTGGCCGTACCCGCTACTGGATCGCGCTGGCCGGCGATGGCATCGATGATGGTGACGACACCGACTTCGCCGCCATCGCGGCGGGCTATGTGTCCATCACGCCGTTGATGACGGACCTCACCTCCCATGGGGCGCGCCATGATGTAGCGCAGTGGCTCGAGGCGTTGACCTGAGCGATGCAGCGCCAGGCAAGGCTCAAGATTTCGCTGTGAAGTCCTCGCTCGACAGGATATGAATCAAGACCATGAAGGACGCGTATCAGAACGCTTTCCCGCTTGCGCAGTCAGACAGCGCAGCGGGAATCGCCGGGCCCTTGCATCTCAGGCGACCGGACACGGCGCAGCTGAGCGGTATCGGCATGACGTCCCAGCGCACGCGAGACCGCATGGTGGCGCGCCTGGAGGATGCCGGCATTCGTGATGAGCGGGTGCTGGAGCTGATGGCCAGTGAGCCGCGTCATCTGTTTCTCGATGAGGCGTTGGCGCACCGTGCCTATGAAGATACCGCGCTGCCGCTGGGGCAGGGGCAGACCCTGTCCCAGCCTTACATGCACGCCCGCATGACGGAGCTTGCCCTGGCGCAAGCACCGCGCCCGCGCGAGGAGTGTCGGGTGCTGGAGGTCGGCACCGGTTCGGGCTATCAGACATTGCTGCTGGCGCGTCTGTTCGCTCGGGTGTCTTCGCTCGAGCGCATCGCCGTGCTGCATGCCAGGGCCGTTCAACGCCTTGACTGGTTCGGGCTCGACAATGTCGAGTTGCGCCATGCCGATGGTGGGCATGGCTGGCAGGACGATGACTCGGCATTTGATCTGATCGTGGTGACCGCCTGCGCACCGCATCTGCCGCAGGCGTTGTTGAAGCAGTTGGCCCCGCAGGGGGTGATGATCGTGCCATTGGCCGAGGACGACAGTGATCGTCAGTGGCTGACACGAGTGCGCCGCGTCGGCGACACTCAGGATATTCAGCGGTTCGAGGCCGTGCGCTTCGTGCCGTTGCTCGAGGGAGTGATCAGGTGAAACGAGCTTTGAGCGTGTTCTTCAAGGGCGCTGGCATGGGGGCGGCGGATGCCGTGCCCGGGGTATCAGGCGGCACGATTGCCTTCGTGACCGGCATCTATGAAGAAATGATCGAGTCCATCAAGCGCTTCGGCCCCTCCGCCATCGGCGTATGGCGTGAGCAGGGCTTCAAGGCGCTGTGGCAGCATTTGAATCTGGCCTTTCTGCTGCCGTTGGTCGCTGGCATCTTCGCCAGTCTGATCAGCGTGGCGCATCTGGTGACCTGGTTGATGGAGGCGCAGCCGCTGCTGCTCAATGCCTTCTTCTTCGGGCTGGTAGTGTGCTCCGGGGTGGTGGTCGCGCGGCGTATCACCACCTTCCGGATCGGGTATCTTGTGTGGTTGGCGCTGGGGCTGGTGCTGGCCAGCAAGTTGCCCAGCCTGTTGCCTGCCGCCACCGATGCCTCCTGGGTGCTGGTGGTCGGCGGTGCCATCGCCATCAGTGCCATGCTGCTGCCGGGCGTTTCCGGCAGCTTCCTGTTGCTGACCATGGGCCTCTACGGCACGGTGATGACTGGTATCAAGAGCTTCGATCTGCAGCTGATCGTGCTGTTTGGCAGCGGCTGCACCATCGGGCTGTTCACCTTCTCGCGTTTGTTGTCGTGGTTGTTTCGTCATCATCACACCGCGACACTGATGCTGCTGACGGGCTTCATTCTCGGCTCGCTGCCGGTATTGTGGCCGTGGCGCACCATCACCGATTATCGTCTGGGGCCCAAGGGTGAACAGGTTCCGCTGGATTACCACTTCATGATGCCGGATACCTACACCAGTGTGACCGGTGAGCCTGCCCAGCTGTGGGCGGCACTCGCCCTGATGCTGGCCGGCGTATTGCTTGTCTGGTTTGCCGGAGAACGCTCCGGCCCGGATGACGACTCCAGCAATTCCCGCAAGGAGCAGGAACATGCGTGACAGGATGGACAAGGGAATCAAACTGACGTTGGCAGGTCTGGCGCTGGGTGCGCTGACAGCCTGCAGCACGGCGACCACTCGCCCGCAGGTTCAGGACCTCAACGCCGGCAATGCGCGTATCACCTCCGACACCTATACCGTTCAGCGCGGTGACACCCTGTATGGCATCTCCTGGCAGAGTGGCCAGGATTTCCGGGATGTGGCGCGCATGAACGGCTTGAATCCGCCCTACACCCTGCAGCCGGGGCAGACGCTGCGTCTGGACCCCAACACCCAGCTGCCGGCGAGTGGGGCGGGCGCTTCCGGTACGAGCGTCGCCTCGAGCGGTGGCGTCGTTGCCACGCCGATGGGCGGGGGCAGCGATGGTTCGATCGCCGGCGGCAGCGAACTGCCGGACTGGCTGGCGCCGGATGAGTCCGCCATGGCTCAGCAGCAACAGCGCACCAGCCAGGCCCAGTCGCTGACGACCGGCTCGAGTGGCGTGTCATCGGCCGCCACCGGGGCCGCGGCGGCGGCCGGGCTGGGGCCTGTCTACCAGGAAGGCAGTGAAGAAGCGCTCGCCGAGACGGCGCGCAACGCCGCCAATGACAGTGCAGAGCAGGTCAGCAGCGGTGCTGCGCAGGCCAGTAGCTCGTCCAGTCAGACAGCCAGCCAGACGGCCAGCGAGGCAGCTGCCAGTGCGGCCGGCGCCCAGGCCGAGGCGCGCAAGGCCGCCAAGGAAAAGGCCGAGCAAGCCGCCGCTGCCGCCGCTGCCGCCGCGGCAGAGCGCGAGAAAGCGGCCGCTAGCGTGAAAAATGAGGCTGCCAAGGTTGAAAAGGGCACCAACGTCGCTGGCGAAACCGCCAAGGCTGCACCGGCCAGGAAGACCTATGTTCCGGTAAAAAACGTTGACTGGCAGTGGCCTACGCAAGGCGAGATCATCGGCAAGTTCGGTGAGTCCGAGAGTGTCACCGGCGGCATTGATATCGCTGGTCAAAAGGGGCAACCTGTCAAGGCAGCAGGGCCGGGAATCGTGGTCTACGCCGGAAGTGGAGTACGTGGTTACGGAAACCTCATCATTCTCAAGCACAACGACCGCTATCTGAGCGCCTACGCCCACAACGACACTTTGCGTGTATCAGAGAACGATGTGATCGACGCCGGACAGGTCATCGCCACTCTGGGAGCCACTGACGCTGAACGTGCGCAGCTGCACTTCGAGATTCGCGAGGATGGGCAGCCCAAGGACCCATTGAAATTCCTGCCTAAACGCTGATTCCCACCGCTGCCACAACAACAAGTTCCTGGCACCAGACCAGAGACAACGGGGTATCGACATGAGCATGCTGGAAAAGGATATCGATCAGGCTGAGGTTGAGTTGTCCCTTGAGGATGTCGAGGAGGACGACGATACGCTTGAGGCAGAAGCGGAAGAGGCGGCATTCGAACGCGCCTTGAATCGTGAAGAGCGCAAGCACTACCAAAGCCTGGATGCGACCCAGATCTACCTCAACGAGATCGGTTTTTCCCCGTTGCTCAAGCCCGAGGAGGAGGTCTACTTCGGGCGCCTGGCACAGGCGGGCGACCCTGCCGGTCGCCAGCGCATGATCGAGTCCAACCTGCGTCTGGTGGTCAAGATCGCGCGGCGCTATCTGAATCGTGGTCTGTCGCTGCTCGACCTGATCGAGGAGGGCAATCTGGGGCTGATCCGCGCGGTGGAGAAGTTCGACCCTGAGCGCGGCTTCCGTTTCTCGACCTACGCCACCTGGTGGATTCGCCAGACCATCGAGCGGGCGCTGATGAATCAGACGCGCACCATTCGTCTGCCGATTCATGTCGTCAAGGAACTCAACATCTATCTGCGTGCCGCGCGCCAGCTGACCCAGAAACTGGATCACGAGGCCACCGCGGAGGAGATCGCCGACTTCCTGGACAAGCCGGTCGATACCGTCAAGAAGATGCTGGGGCTCAATGAGCGCGTGTCATCCGTCGACTATCCGATGGGCGGCGAGAGCGACAAGCCGCTGATCGAGACGATCGCCGACGAGAATGACACCAGCCCGGAGTCCAGCCTGGTGGATGTCGACGTCAAGGCGCATGTCGATGAGTGGTTGGCGGAACTGACCGAGAAGCAGATGGAAGTGGTGGTGCGTCGCTTCGGGCTGCGTGGTCACGAAGCCGCGACGCTGGAGGAAGTGGGCGAGGAAATCGGTCTGACGCGGGAGCGGGTCCGTCAGATTCAGGTCGAGGCGCTCAAGAAGCTGCGACGCATGCTCGAGAAGCAGGGGTTGACGCTCGAATCCATCTTCGAATGATGCGCGGGCACCCTCGTCATGGCTGTCGGTGCCTTGATGCAGGTTGCCAGTGAAAACGGCCCGCTCGTGATTCGAGTGGGCCGTTTTCATATTGTGTCATCATTATACTGGCAGAGTGGGGTGTTCTGACGTTCGAGCGCAGGGTGCTCCCTGACATTGTTGTCAATTTGGAAACGCTGTATCGTGCAATAAAGTTAGCCAACTAACTGGACGCCCAAATGGGTGGCGATTAGACTAAGGCCACTTTTTCACGACTCGCTTGAGCAGGGCTGAGGCAGTAGTCCAGCCGATGTGTGAGCTACCTTTTACCTTGTCCTGGTGCTTTCGAGGCGCCATGCAGGTCACGACTGTCACTGATCAGGAACAACGCATACATGGCCAACATTCGCATACTGCCACTGGTGCTGGCGATGGGTTTTGCGACCCAGGCTCAGGCTGCCAATCTGCTCGACATCACCCGTGATGCATTGACCCACAATGCCAGCCTGTCCTCCTCTCGCTCGCTCTATCAGAGCGTCGAGGACAATGAGCGTATCGAGCTTGCTGACCTGTTGCCCCAGATCACTGCCACGGGGACCGTGTCGCGTACCGATGTCACCGGCAATTCCCAGAGCGGCACCGAGGGCGATTACACCGACAGCAACATCGTGGTCAACGTGAACCAGCAGCTGTTCGATGCCGCCGACTGGTATGAGCTCGCGACCAGCAAGGACACCACCCGTCAGCAGAAATTGCTGCTGGATTCCGATCAGCAGCAGCTGCTCTATGACGTGGCGTCTGCCTATTTCACCATTCTGAACAATCGTGATGTGCTCGATGCGCGTATTGCTCAGGAGAAGGCCTTTTCCCGCCAGCTGGACCAGGCCAATCAGCAGTTCGAGGTCGGTTTGATCGCGATCACGGATGTGCAGGAAGCCAGGGCATCCTTCGATGATGCGCGCGCCCAGCGCATCGCGGCCGAAGCCGATCTCCAGGTCAGCTTCGAGGCCCTGCAGCAGTTGACGGGCCAGCAGTACGATTCCATCGATGGCCTGGAAGAAGATCTGGCGATCGAAGCGCCGGTGCCGGCCAGCCGCAGCAAGTGGGTCGAGATGGCATTGTCCAACAATCCGCTGATCGGTGCTGCCAAGAAGGGTGTCGATGTCGCCAGAGGCGATGTGAAGACCTCCCGCGCAGGCCACCTGCCGGAAGTCGGCGCCTTCGCGACCTACTCCTACGATGAAACCGACATCGATACTGCCGGGGGGTATCAGGAATACAACCAGATCGGTATCCAGGCCTCCCTGCCGATCTATACCGGTGGCCGCACCTCCGCCCAGGTACGTCAGAGCACTCATCTGCTCGAGCAGAGCCAGTACGACCTGCTCGACCAGCAGCGCTCCACCACCCAGAGTGTGCGCTCGCTCTACAGTCAGGTGCGCAGCGACGTCCTGACCGTCAAGGCGCGAAAGCAGGCGATCGTCTCCAGCCGCAGTGCACTGGAAGCGACTCGCTCCGGTTATGAAGTCGGCACGCGCAACATCGTCGATGTGCTGGACGCCGAGCAGACCCTGTATCAGGCGCTGGCGGACTACGCCTCTTCGCGTTACACCTATGTGCTTGATCTGCTCAACCTGCGTCAGGCGGCAGGTATCATCGATATCAACAGCGTGCGTGACCTCAACGAGAGCCTCAAGGCAGATCGTCAGGTATCACTGGTGCTGAATGATGAGAGCTCCGATGAGCTGGAAAACGCGACGCCCTGATCGTTCCGCGCTGGCTGTCGCCACGTACTGCATGCACCTCCACAGGCCCTGCCTGCGGGGGTGCATGCATTTTGGGAGCATGCGTTTGAGGGCATCAATTGGTCAGGCCACTGATCGCCAGGCATGTGTTCATCAGGCAAGTGATGACTAGCCAGAAAGGTGCCGAAAATCAGCGTGCAAGGGCAGCGCGGCCTGGAAGCAGGTGGCTTCGTGGCGGTGTTGGTCTAAAATCCTGTATTTATTTTGACAGGCAGTGGTTTCTATCGGTGATCTGGGGAAAGTTTGGTGGTTTGTAGCGTGACCTGACGGCGATGATGGAAAATAATTGAGGGGCTTGCTCTGCTGTCTGTCATCTTCCCCTATCACTCTGGAGTCCCCTCATGTCCCGCCCACTGCGCGCTGATATTGATCTCGATGCATTGCGTCATAATTATCAGCTGGCCTGCGAGCTGGCGCCGCATTCGCGCGCCCTGGCCGTCATCAAGGCGGACGCCTACGGGCATGGTGCGGTGGCGTGCGCGCAGGCACTGGCGGATCTCGCCCCCGCCTTTGCGGTGGCCACGATAGAGGAGGCGCTGGCGCTGCGGGCTGGCGGCATCTCTCATCCGGTCGTGCTGCTTGAGGGGGTGTTCGAGGCCGCGGAGTACGCCTTGGCGGCCGAGCATGACTTCTGGTGCGCCATCCACAGCGAATGGCAGTTGGCGGCCCTCGAACAGAGTGAGCTTGCGCAGCCGCTGTCCTGCTGGATCAAGTTCGACTCGGGGATGCATCGTCTCGGTTTCACGGCCGAGCAGGTGCTGGACGCCAAGGCGCGCCTCGAGGCGTGTGGCAAGGCGCGTGACCTGCACCTGATGACGCACTTCGCCAGCGCTGATAGCCTGACACCGGACTACTTCCAGCAGCAGATGGCGGCGGTGACGGCTTTGGCGGCCGATGCGGGGCTACCGCTGTGTCTGGCCAATTCACCGGCGACGCTTGCCTGGCCAGAGACGCATGCGGCCTGGAACCGCCCGGGGATCATGCTCTACGGGGCAGATCCGCTGGAAGGCGCCAATGACGCCAGCCGGCGTCTGAAGCCGGTGATGACGCTGTCTTCAGCCATCATTGCCGTGCGTGAGATCGCCATCGGCGAGCCGGTAGGGTACTCGGGCCGCTTCGTGGCGACGCGTCCGACGCGTATCGGTGTCGTCGCCTGCGGCTATGGTGATGGCTATGACCGCCACGCCGTGGATGGCACGCCAGTACTGGTGGATGGTCAGGAAACGGTGCTGGCCGGCAAGGTGTCGATGGACATGCTGACGGTGGATATCACCGACCTCCCCGAGGTGGGCGTCGGTTCACGGGTGGTGCTGTGGGGCGAGGGGCTTGAGGTCAATCGCGTCGCCGCCAGCTGCGACACCATCAGCTATACACTGCTCACGGGGCTGCTGCCGCGCGTGCCCAGACACTACCATGGCGGCGTTGGCAGTGTGGCGGACGACCAGGATGTCGCGCAATTGGCCAGCGCTCAGTCGCTGGATACGCACGCCTGACCTGACGGCAAGGCTCGCGCGGTCTACAATGGCCGCCGTTGCCCGTCGAACGAGAGAGTCATGGCCAAGAAGAGCTATCCCGAGAGTTTTGCACACCCCCGCTACTGGCTGACCTGGCTGGGCATCGGTGCCATGAAGGCTTCGGCCTATCTGCCCTGGTGCGCCAAGTTGTGGTTGGGGCGTGGCCTGGGTGAGCTGGCATGGCGCTTCGGCAAGCGTCGTCGTCATATCACCGACACCAACCTCAAGCTGTGCTTTCCCGAATGGAGCGAGGCGGAGCGCGCGCGTCAGGTACGCAAGACCTTCCACGCCAACGGCATCGGTATCTTCGAGACGGCCACCGGCTGGTGTCGTGATCCTGAGCACATGCGTGATCGCGTGACCTTCAAGGGGCAGGAGCACATGGAGCGCGCCATGGCCCGGGGCAAGGGGGCGCTCATCGTGGGCATCCACTTCTCGACCCTGGATCTGGGCGGCGCTCTGCACTCGCTGTTCTTCCCGGCCGATGTCGTCTATCGCCCCCACGACAACCCGCTGTTCGAGCGCTTCATGACCCGTGCGCGCAATGGCATCTTCGGCACCGCCATCGATCGTCACGACCTGCGGGGTGTGGTACGTCGTATCAAGAGCGGGCATGGCGTGTGGTATTCACCAGATCAGGACTTCGGTCGCGAGGTCAGCGTGTTCGCGCCGTTCTTCGGCATCGATGCCGCCTCCATCAAGCTGACGGCCAAGATCGCCCGCATGACGGGCGCGCCGGTGATGCCCTTGATGTTCCACCGCAATCCGGACAATCGTACCTATACGCTGGAGTATCTGCCGGCGCTGGACGACTTCCCAAGTGGTGATGACGTCGTCGATGCCACGCGCATCAACGCCTTCATCGAAGGGGCGATCCGCAAGCATCCCGAGCAGTATCTGTGGCTGCACCGTCGCTTCAAGACACGCCCCGAGAAAACCGATCCGTCCCTGTACTGAGGTGAACCATGAGCAACGACATCTCTTCTCACGTCACCCTGGCCGAGGTGGAAGCGCGGCTGGCCGCTGGCGATACCTTCGTGCTCAATCAGGTCGCGGAATGGTGCCCGGATTGCACCGAACGTCAGCGCCCGGCACTGCCTGTCTTCGAGGCGGCGCTTGCCCGTGGCGGTCTGCCACTGGTGACCTTATGCGTGCAGCAGACCCGTGGGGTCTATCTCAGCGATGCACATGCTCAGCTGAGTGAGCGCATCGGCGGCGCGGGCTATCCGCGCACCTTGCTGGTTCGCCATGGCCAGCCGGCGAGCCTCGACAGTGGATTGAACCGCGTCGAGGTGATGAGCGAGCCTGATCTCGTCGCCTACGCCGAGGCCTTGATCGCCGCACTGTAGACCGACACCCCTGGCATCGATCTCCCTCTACTGTCAGGGATGACGCGAGTGATGCACAGCAAAGACCCCCGTTCGGCGAGATGCCGAACGGGGGTCTTTGCTGTGTAAAGCGGCACCCGACAAGCAACATCACCTGCCCGAGCTGCATGCGTGCGGTCAACCGAGTGCCGCCTGTCGTGTACCTATTACAAGACGTGCGGATGACGGGACAGGCTTTCAACCCATCAGAAGGGCTGGGGAAATTCTTTTACTGAACTGCGACATCATGTTGACAAAGCTTTAGTTTATTACCATCTTGGCAATAACGAGTCAGGTGGCTGACACGCCTCCTGATCGCCGTTTTCAGCACTCTGGAGTGCGCCTGAGGTGTCATCCGTCAGGGTCTGACTCCGCCGCGACAATTCTCACATGACATAAGGAACTGACATGCTCAACTACGCCATCATCTTTCTGATCGTCGCTGTCATTGCCGCAGTGCTGGGCTTCGGCGGCATCGCCGGCACCGCAGCGACCATCGCCAAGGTCCTGTTCGTGATCTTCCTGGTGCTGTTCCTGGTGTCCTTCTTCAAGAGCCGCCGCAAGCCGTGAGGCTCTGATTCCCTGCCACGGGTCAGATTGACGGCAACCGGCCGCAAGCCCGCCATGTGATCGGATGGACGACTTTGAGACAGTACGGCTCACGGACAGCATGACTCACAGACAACAACGCCCGCGATGGTGATCGACCGTCGCGGGCGTTGCTCGTTCAGGCGCTGGCCTTTTCACCACTGAGGGCTGGGCAGATTCAGGCGATGGTGGCCGGCCTGCAGGCCATGCTCGATGAAGCGGCGATCCACCTCGAATTCGGCCTGGACGAGAATCGCCTCCACCACCTTGTCGGCATGCTGTTGCAGCAGCACCAGATGGCCGTATTGCGCACCCATCAGCGACAGGGTCTTCAGCAGCTCCAGCAGGGCCAGGCAGATCGAGAGGTCGTCACGGCCATAATGCAGAATCGGCGTGATGGAGCGGTAGAGGAGGCTTGCGAAGGACTCCATCTGCCAGCTGACGCGAACGGCCTTGTGATCATCCACGCAACAGTTGCACAGCGGTACTGACATGCGCTCGCTGAGCAGCTCCGTCAGCTGGTGCATGCACAGCCGTGCCGTGCCGGGGTCATTGATGCCGGGCGACAGCGCCTTGATGGCGACTTCCATCAGCTGGGTCAGGCCGTGCTCGTGCAGGTCCTCGACGGACTCCCCATCCAGATAGCCAAGCGCGGCACGCAGGTTCTTGATCAACACGGCCTGTTGCTCTTCATCGAGCTCTTCCCCTGCCGTCGCGCCCTCTGGCAGGCCGTTGGGCCACTCGATGCGCATCAAGGGCATGCCGCTGACGATGAAGGCGCCCAGCGCGAAATCCAGATGCACCACCATGTCATGCTTGATGGCCAGCTGGCGCAGCGCCGAGAAGTCGACCTGCTGGATGTAGCCACGCCGGCGTGCCCGCAGCAGCTGGCATTGGTCGTCGTCACGGCTGACCTCGCGCTCGCAGAAGCCATCGTCACGATTGCGCTCACGCAGGCGCTCCAGGGAGAGGCGAGTACGACCGGACAGGCGCCGAGCAACGGCGTTGATCTGCACCGACTGCGAGACCTGATGGATGAAGTAGACGAACATCCCCAGGCAATTGACCATCATCAGCACGCCCAGATAGACGGCCAGCGAGCGCCACAGGGTCGGGGAGTCTCCCGTATTGGGCACCATCAGGTTGACCAGCAGGAACAGCAGGCTGCCCAGGTAGTGGCCAAGCACCAGCTGGTGGTGGCGCTCGGTCACCAGGCCCAGCAGCAGCTTGTGGGAGAACTGCGCGCCGGCCTGGGTGAGCACGCTCATCACCATGGTGAAACTGAAGACCATCAGCGAGATCAGGCCGCCGACCAGTGCCGCCAGCAAGGTGCGCGGGGTGTCATGTTCCTTGAAGGTCAGTGCTTCGAAAAAGTCGCTGTTCGGCAGCGAGGAAGGATCCGGCAGCCCGGAGGGCATCACCGAGATCAATCCCAGCAGGGTATAGACCATGGCCAGCATGCTGGGGAGATAGGCGATGCTGGTGGTCCAGGTTCGCAGCCACATGAGGGGGTGCTGTAGCCAGCGATTCATAGACGATTCCCGAACGGATGGATTGGCAAGCTCCTGTTATGACGGCTCGCGTCGATCACTGCAAGTCAGCATGACGTGCTGGCAGGAGGGTTCTGGAGGTGAGGAGGGGGGAAGAAGCAGAACAGCGCAGACAGAGCGGACGAAATGGAACGGACAGACTGGAACGGACAGCAGGGCCCGATGGCAAGACGCCCCCACCGGGTGAGCGGTGAGGGCGTCTAGCGGCTTGCGTCGATCAGCGTGGCTGACCCCGCCGGCTCATCAGGCGTCGATACGCTTGTACTTCATGCGCTTGGGAGCATCGTTGCCGACGCGCGCGTGATAGTCCGCTTCGTACTCGGTATAGCTGCCTTCGAAGAACACCACGTTGGAGTCACCCTCGTAGGCGAGGATGTGGGTCGCGATGCGATCCAGGAACCAGCGGTCGTGCGAGATGACCATCGCACAGCCCGGGAAGGCCAGCAGGGCCTCTTCCAGCGCGCGCAGGGTCTCGATGTCCAGGTCGTTGGACGGCTCATCCAGCAGCAGCACGTTGGCAGCCTGCTTCAGGGTCTGGGCCAGCTGCAGACGGCCACGCTCACCACCGGACAGATCAGACAGACGCTTCTGCTGGTCAGTGCCCTTGAAGTTGAAGCGGCCGACATAGGCGCGCGACGAGACTTCATGGCCATTGATGTTGAGCATGTCCTGACCGCCGGAGACGGCTTCCCAGACGGTCTGATTGTCTTCCAGGCCATCACGCAGCTGTTCGACGTAGGCGACCTTGACGGTCTCGCCCAGCACGACTTCGCCGCTGTCCGGGGTGTCCTTGCCGGTCACCAGCTTGAACAGCGTGGATTTACCTGCACCGTTGCCGCCGACGATACCGACGATGGCACCCGGGGGGATGGTGAAGGACAGATCATCGAACAGCAGCTTGTCGCCGAAACGCTTGGTGACGTTGTGCAGCTCGATGACCTTGTCGCCCAGACGCGGTCCCGGCGGAATGTAGATCTCGTTGGTCTCGTTGCGCTTCTGGAAATCACCGGACTGCATTTCTTCGAAGCGGTTGAGACGCGCCTTGCTCTTGGCCTGACGGCCCTTGGGGTTCTGACGAACCCATTCGAGCTCCTGCTGGATGGCCTTGTTGCGTGAGGCTTCCTGCTTGGCTTCCTGTTGCAGGCGAGCGTCCTTCTGCTCGAGCCACGAGGAATAGTTGCCTTCGAAGGGAATGCCCTGGCCACGGTCCAGCTCGAGAATCCAGCCGGCGACGTTGTCGAGGAAGTAGCGGTCGTGGGTGATGGCGACCACGGTGCCGGAGTAGTCGTGCAGGAAGCGTTCCAGCCAGGCGACGGATTCGGCGTCCAGGTGGTTGGTCGGCTCGTCCAGCAGCAACATGTCCGGGCTCGAGAGCAGCAGACGGCACAGTGCGACTCGGCGGCGCTCACCACCGGACAGCACGCCGACATTGGCATCCCACGGCGGCAGACGCAGCGCTTCGGCAGCCACTTCCAGCTTGCGCTCTAGGTTGTGGGCGTCGGAGGCCTGGATCAGGTCTTCCAGCTTGGCCTGACGCGCGGCGAGGGCGTCGAAATCGGCGTCCGGCTCGGCATAGGCGGCATAGACTTCATCAAGTTCGGCCTGGGCGTTCTTGATGTGGGCCAGGGATTCTTCCACGCACTCGCGCACGTTCTTGGAATCATCCAGTTCCGGCTCCTGGGGGAGGTAGCCGACATTCAGACCCGGCATGGGACGTGCTTCGCCGTTGTAGTCCTGATCGACGCCGGCCATGATGCGCAGCAGCGAGGACTTGCCCGAGCCGTTGAGACCGAGCACACCGATCTTGGCACCCGGGAAGAAGGACAGCGAGATGTCCTTGAGAATCTCGCGCTTCGGGGGAACGACCTTGCCCACCCGGTTCATGGTATAGACGTATTGCGCCATGGAATCCCAATTTGGTTGGAGAATGGAATGACGCGCAGATGATAGTGCCCGGCGTCACGCTTGGCCAGCCGGGCAGCCAGTGCCCGGCGAGCGCGGCGACTCACTGCATGACATTCCCTGTCCTGACGTCGATCCCTTCCATGGCCTGACCGCTCCCCGGCATCCCTTCCCCTGCACGCCGCTGGTGGCGAGCTTACTCCTCTTCGCCCCAGTCGCTGGCGTCGATCAGGTCATCGTCGTCGGCTTCATCGTCCCAGCCTTCGCGGATGGAGCGAGCCAGGGCGCGCTCCTCGAGCAGGGCTTCAAGACGTTGGCGAGAGTCATTGCGTTGTGGCTTGGCAGGTGCGCTGGAGGAAGACAGCTCGAAATCCACTTCGGTGGGGCTGTCTTCGGCGAGTGCCGTGGCATCGATATCATCGAGGAATTGTTCACGGGCCATGGGCGGACCTCACGATCTTGGAACGACCTGCCCGATATCCAGCGCCTGGACTGGCCTGTGACACCGGGCACCGCCAGCGGCGATGCGCCGAAGGCTCTCTGGCTATATACCGCCCGTCGGCGAGGATGACAAGCCTTTCGCTCGGCCTGTCAGGGCTTTCGCCAACGGCCAATGGCGAGAGGCCCCATAACGACAACGCCCACCGGTGGGGTGGGCGTTGATGGTGCCAGGCGGCACCTGATCTTCAGTGACTGCTCTGCAGTGACCGTTCTTCAGTATGCGGCCTTCAGCGTCCGGCGGTCAGTTGGACTCGCTGGGGTGCTCCGCGCGCAGGCGTTCCAGCTCTTCCTTGGCGGTCATCAGGCCGGTGACATCCTTCTGGACACCGACGAAATACTGCAGATTGTCATGCTCATCGAAGACAGGTGTCATGGAAAGTTCATTCCAGAACAGGCTGCCATCCTTGCGATAGTTGCGCAGTATCTCGCGGCACGGGCGCTTGTCGCGCAGCGCAGCGCGGATGTTGTCCAGCTGCGGCTGATCGCGGTCATCATTCTGCAGGAAGCGGCAATCGCGGTAGAGAATCTCGTCGGCGCTGTAACCGGTGAGGCGCTCGAAGCCCTGATTCACGTAGATCAGGATGTTCTCGTCGCCTTCCTGTTCCGCCACCACGATGCCATCGTCCGAGGCATTCACGACTCTCTCGAGCAGCTCGGGGCTGATCATGTGGGGTCTTTTCATCTGACTCTGATCCTTGCGGCTTAAGAACCCGGCCCTGAAGACCGAGCCCGAGAGTACGGGTATAGGGTGCCTGTCCGTGTGCCCGGACATTCCAGCACCATGATCGGTTTCACTATGGCGGGGAGACGCGGCTTATGCAATCGCAGCCGCTAATGTGACAAGGCCCGACATGGTTGTCAGGCCCTGTCAGCGTAGGAGTCGATCAGATGAAGAAGGGGAGAGAGGGGGAGCAGGGGTAGCAGGGGAGCCGTCACGCCCGCCCCGGATGCTCAGTCGTCCTCCACCTCCGGCAAGCGCCGCGCGCAGAGTGCGGCGCAGGCCGCGACGACCGCCAGAATCATCAGCAACCATTCACTGCCCAGCCACTGGGCGAGCCCGCCGATCAACAGCCCCAGTACCAGCATCAGCACGCCGGTCAGGGTGTTGGAGAGCGCGACATAGAGGGCGCGATTGTCAGAGGTGGCGAGATCGACCACGTAGGTCTTGCGCCCCAGGCGGATACCGGCATGGGCGATCACCAGCAGACCGTAGACCAGTGCATAGCTCCAGATGCTGTCGGCCAGCGCCTGTGGCCACCAGGCCATGCTGCCGGCCAGGGCGCAGCAGACGGCAGCGCCGGCCCCTGCGTTGCGCATCACGCGGCGGCTGGAGGTGTCGGCCAGCCTGCCCCAGATGGGACTGGCCAGCATCCCGGCCAGTCCTGATACCACCACCAGCACGCCTAGACCACCCAGACTATCACCGCTCTGCTGCTGGCCGAGCAAGGCGATATAGGGCAGTGCTAGGGCGCTTGAGAGCAGCAGGGCGCGTGCCAGATTGAAGTTGCGAAAGGCGGCGTCATGCTTGAGCTGGATGACCCCGTCGCGCACCGTCTCCCAGGCATTGGCGCCGCCGCTGGTGGCACCGCTGTCCTCGCGGATCATGGCGGCGCACAAGGCATTGAGTGTCCAGCCCAGCGCCGCGATGGCCATCAGTATCGCCAGCACCTGCTGCCCGGGCTGCTCGCCCAGCAGCATCAAGGCGACGCCGGCCAGCAGGGTCATCGCCCCCGCCACACTGCCACTCCAGCCCATCAGGCGCCCACGGCGCTGCTTGGCGATGGTCTTGCCCAGCACGTCCTTGGTGGCGATGGAGGCCACCCCGCGCCCGAGCGACAGCAGGATCAACAGGACCAGTACCAGGCTGCCCGCGAGGGTGCCATCGAGTCCGTGACGCGCGGCGAAGTTGCCCTCGGCAAGCAGGGTGATCATCACCAGCCCCAGCGCCATCAAGGCCTGGGTGGAGGCCCCGGCGACCCACACCCACTTGCGTTGCGGCAGCGGGCGAATGAAGCCTGCCACCAGCAGTTGAGGCAGCAGGGCGCCGGCCTCGCGAATCGGCACCAGCAGTCCCACCATCCACACCGGCGCCCCGATCAACCCCAATAGCCACGGCAATACCAGTCGTGCACTGGCCATCTCGTCGGCAAGCTTGGTGCCCAGCGAGGCCAGCAGGTGACGCCAGAAGTTGCCGGGCTGCTGGTGACAGGCATCCTCGGAGATGTCCTTGCACATGCGCGAATCTTCATCGCCGGTCATGCGCTCGAAGAAGCGACTCTGTCCGCTGCCCGGCGGCCTCTCGTGGGCTTTGTCTGCAGACTCCCGCTCAGTCTCGCGGTCTTTAGCGTCTGTCGGTGAGGAGGCCTCGGTAGAGGAAGGCAGGGGTGACATGTGGCCAGGGCTCCGCTATCGGCGTCGTTTACGGGAAGTCGTGATGCAGATCACGTCCGTACTGCCGGTTGAAGAAGGATCGATCGCAGTGCGACCTCAACTGAAGGAATGACTGCGCCGAGTATAGTTTATGTACAGTTTGTGTGTAGCTTTATGGTGTTGACCATTGCGCGACAGTGCAGTGAAGTGATCATTACATCATTGATTGGAGCAGGCACCACCATGGATCAGGCATCCACGCTGAAAGTCCGGATTCACTACTGCACCGGCTGCAACTGGCTGTTGCGAGCGGCCTGGTATGCACAGGAACTGCTGTCCACCTTCGGGGAAGACCTCGGTGAGGTGGCCTTGGCGCCGAGTCACGGCGGCCATTTCGAGGTGCTGTGCCAGGCCACTCCAGATTCGGAGTGGCTGGTGTTGTGGGAGCGCAAGCGCGACGGCGGCTTCCCTGACAGTCGTGACCTCAAGCAACGCGTGCGTGATGTGCTCGATCCTGAGCGCGATCTGGGTCATATCGACCGCGCCAGTCGTGAGCAGGGCGCGTAAGCAGCGCTTGCTCCGCCTTGGGCGCGCTCACCACCACTTCTTGCGCTTGAGCAGCCACAGCTGCATCGCCACCACGCCCAGCGTGATGCCGACGAAGGCAGCGAAGCCCCACTGGCTGTCGCTGCCCGGTATGCCGCCGACGTTGACCCCCAGCAGGCCGGTGAGAAAGCCCAGCGGCAGGAAGACGGCGGTGATGACCGACAGCAGATACATGCGCTGGTTGAGCTGTTCGTTGTGCTCGCTCATGCGCTGTTCATGGATGATCAGCGCGCGTTCCTGCATGGCCTGAAAATCCTCCACGTAGCGCGACAGCTGGTTGGCGATCTCGCGCAGGTCCAGACGCGCCTGTTCATCGATCCACAATGGCCCCTGGGAGAGTTGTGCCAGACAGTCGCGCTGCGGCCCCATGAAGCGTCGCAGGGTGATCAGGGGACGCCGCAGGCGCGTAATGTCATCGGGGTCGATCTCGACATCATTGAGCTGGTCTTCCTCGAGGATGGCGAGCTGCTCATCGAGGCGATGGCTGAGCTCCGCCACGCGATCGACCAGCGCATCGCTGAGCATCGCCAGCAGCCAGGAGATGCTTTCCGCGCCCTGGCCGGCTTCCAGTTGCTCACGCACCTGAGTGATTGACTGGAACGGTCGGCGGCGCAGGGTGATCAGGCGGGTCGGGCTCATCCACAGGCGCAGTGACAGCAGGTCTTCCGGCGCGGCGCCGGGATTGAGGTTGATGCCGCGCAGCGTGGTGACCATGCCGCCGCCGAAGCGCGCCACGCGCGGGCGGGTGTCCAGCTCGGTCAGGGCCTCGATGCTTGGCTCATCCAGCTGGGCAAGGTCGTCCAGATAGTCATTGACGTCGCCGCGGGTGTAATCGAGGTGCATCCAGATCAGCGCGTCGGGGTCCTGCCATTGCTCACGCAGGCTGTCATCATCGAGCAGTCTGGCGCCGCCCTTGCCATCCAGGCGATAGGCGCTGACCAGTGCCGTGATCGGGGGATCTTCCGCGGGGGGCGCAGGTGTCGGCGCGGCTTGCGGATCGGTGGCGTCACTCATTCACGAAATTCCTTTTTGGTGGCGCGGCTTGCAGCAGCGGGCAGGGCACGCGATGCTCGAATGTCAGGCCGTGGGCAGTGTCGCTGCCATCGCCATGCCACTCATCGCCAGGAAGGCGATACCCGAAATGCGAGGAAGGATGCCATGAGTCAGGATAGGGAAGCCATGCTCTACGGTCTGGGTGCCGTGGCCCTGTGGTCGACGGTGGCGACCGCCTTCAAGCTGGCACTTGCGCAGATGTCGCCGCTGGAGCTTGTATGGCTGGCGGCACTGGTGTCGTGGCTGTTGATCGGCGTGCTGATGTGGCGTCAGGGCAAGCTGCGCGAAGCGCTCACCACCGGCTGGCGGGGCGGTTGGCGCACGGCACTCTGGGCTGGCCTGATGAATCCGGTCGGCTACTATCTGGTGCTGTTCGGCGCCTACGCGCGGCTGCCGGGCCAGGAGGCGATGGCGCTCAATTACACCTGGGCGCTGGCGATGGCCTTTCTCGCCGTGCCGATTCTCGCGCAGCGCCTGACGCGCATCGACGTCGCGGCGGGGCTGATTGCCTACGCTGGTGTCTGGACCATCGCCACGCGAGGCGAGATATTCGATGTCGCCTTCGCCGACCCGCTGGGCGTCGGGCTGGCGCTGGGCTCGACCCTGCTATGGGCGCTCTACTGGTTGCTCAATGCGCGTGATCCGCGCGCGCCGCTGGTCGCCCAGTGGCAGAACTTCAGCATCGCCTTGCCGGTGCTGACGCTGCTGGTGGCCTTCGGGCCGGGATTTGGCAACTTCATCGGCGCAGGCGCCAACCCCCAGGCGCTGACGGCGGGTATCTATGTCGGCCTGTGCGAGATGGGCATTGCCTTCGTGCTCTGGCAGCTGGCGGTGCACAAGGTATCGCGCACCGCCAAGGTCTCCAATCTGATCTTCCTGTCGCCCCCCATCTCATTGACGCTTCTGCACTTCATCGTCGGCGAGCCGATTCTGACCTCGACGCTGGCAGGGCTGGTGCTGATTCTGGCCGGACTCGGTCTGCAGCAGCTGCAGAAGGCGCCGGCGGAGCTGTCACGGTCGACCTGAGCGAGCTGCGCCGTCAGTGCACAGCCCGCCACTCGATCGTCAGTCGTCGGGCAGGATGAGGCGATCGGCATCCACCACAATCAACGGGTCCGGGGTGCCGATCATCTTCTTGTCCTTGCCGGGGTAGTCGAGCTGACTGAGCACATGGCGCAGCGCGCCGATACGGGCCCGGCGCTTGTCGTCGGAGCGGATCAGCGTCCAGGGGGCATGATCGCTGTGCGTGCGCGCGAACATCGCCTCGGCGGCATCGGTGTACTCATCCCATTTCTCCTGCGCCACGGCGTCCATCGGTGACAGCTTCCAGTGGGTCAACGGGTCGGCGGCGCGCTTGGCGAAGCGGATCGATTGCTCCTCGCGGGACACCGAGAAGTACAGCTTGACCAGGTGCAGGCCATCCTCGACCCACAGACGCTCCTGCTGGGGCACCTGAACCAGGAAGCGTTCGACTTCTTCCGGCGTGGCGAACCCCATCACCGCCTCGACCCCCGCGCGGTTGTACCAGCTGCGATCGAACAGCACGATTTCCCCACTGGCGGGAAAGCGCGAGACATAGCGCTGGAAATACCACTGGCCCTTTTCCGTCTCATTGGGCTTGTCGAGGGCGACGATGCGCGCGAAACGCGGATTGAGATACTCCATGAAGCGCTTGATGGTGCCGCCCTTGCCGGCGGCGTCACGCCCCTCGAAGACGATGGCCAGGCGTCCGCCACTGTCACGCAGCCAATGCTGCACCTTGAGCAGCTCAATCTGCAGCGCGCGCTTCTCGGCTTCATAGACCTTGCGCTTGAGGCGCTCGTCGTAGGGGTAGGCGTCACTGGAGACCGGCCCCAGCGTCATGCGCGGGGCATCGCCAGTGGCGTGCTTCTTGCCGGCCTTGCCCATGGTGTCCTTGCTCCTGGCATCCTTGGCCTTCGAATGCGCCTTGCCGACATCCGCCTTCCTGTTGTTGGATTTACTCATGGCAGTACTCCCTGTGAGGATGGGGCCTGGCCCCGGGGACTGGCGATCGGCGCTCAGCGGCGACTCGGTGGCAGGGCTGTTGGAGTCAGCGATGCAAGGCCTCATGGCCCCGGTGGCCTGCCTGACAGGCATTGATCAGCCAGGTGCGGATTGTCATCTCGCGGCAAGGTAGGCGCATGCAAGCTGGCGAGACATGCGCCGCGCCTGATATTGATTACTCCGCTGACGTCGCGTGTTGCGCCAGTGGCGCGAGTGTCGGCCAGATGGTGTCGAGCAGCTGCGGTTGTGCCTTGGCGGTGGGGTGGATGCGGTCCTGCTGCATCAGCTTCTCGCTGGCCGGGGCCGTGGCGATGCCTTCGAGGATGAAGGGCACCAGCGGCACGGAATATTCGTCGGCCAGATCCCGGTAAACCTGACGGAAGGCATCGGTGTAGGCCGGGCCGTAATTGGGCGGAATCTCGATGCCGAGCAGCACGGGCTGGGCATCGGCGTCTTCCACGGCCTCGATCATGCTGGCCAGATTGGCCTGCATGCGGGCGGGTGGCAGGCCACGCAGACCGTCGTTGCCGCCCAGTTCGATCATCACCAGTGAAGGGTCGTGTCGCTCGAGCAGGGCCGGCAGACGATTGAGGCCACCTTCGGTCGTGTCGCCGCTGATGCTGGCATTGATGACCTCAGGCGCATCGTTGCCCAGGCGGTCCTCGAGGCGCTCGTCGAGCAGTGCGACCCAGCCCTCGCTGCTGTCGATGCCGTAGCCGGCCGAGATGGAGTCACCGACCACCAGCCACGGGGCCGGCGCATCGGCCAGCGCCATCTGAGGTGTCAGCACGGCCACGAGACTCAGTGCCGTACTGGCGAGGGCATTGCGCAGCCGCTTGAGCCCCGGCGTGCCGGAGGCTCTGCCACCGCTCGCCAGGCACTGGGTGTCACGGCGATTCACTAGCCATTTCTGCATTCATCATCTCCATCATCTGCACACTATTCATACCCGATTCGGGGTCTGGAGTTCGTGCCCACCCCGTTCTCTACCATAAGCGAGCAGACACGATGTCACATAACGCCTCCATTAACGACGTGACCCCTGCGTCGGATCAAACCTCGTCAGACGCGCAGGCCAGCGCAACGCCTGCACCGGTGCTGGAAGTGAGCGGGCTGGCGCAGCGGGTGACCAGTGGCGAAGGGCGCCTGACCATCCTCGAGGACCTGGAGCTTGCCGTGCAGGCCGGTGAAAGCGTCGCCATCATCGGGGCCAGCGGTTCCGGCAAGTCGACGCTGCTGGGCCTGCTGGCGGGTCTGGACAGCCCGAGCGAGGGCGATATCCGCCTGTTCGGAAGCTCGCTTGCAGGGCTTGACGAGGATGGCCGTGCGGCGCTGCGTGCGGGACAGGTCGGCTTCGTGTTCCAGAACTTCCAGCTGCTGCCGACGCTGACGGCGCTGGAGAACGTGCTGATGCCGCTGGAACTGGCCCCGCAGGGCGATATCGAGGCGCAGGCACGTGACTGGCTGGCGCGGGTCGGGCTGGGAGAGCGACTCGACCACCTGCCGCGTCATCTGTCCGGTGGCGAGCAGCAGCGCGTGGCCATCGCGCGTGCCTTCGTCGCGGGGCCGGGGCTGGTGTTCGCCGATGAGCCGACCGGCAACCTGGATACCGCCACCGGCGAGCGCATCGCGGAGCTGCTGTTCACCCTCAACCGTGAGCGGGGCACCACGCTGATTCTGGTCACCCATGATCTGACGCTGGCCAGGCGCTGTGATCGCTGCCTGAATCTCGAGGCCGGCAAGCTGGTGGAGTGGAAGGATGACGCGAGCGCACCGGCCGTGGCGACGCCACAAGGAGGCGACGATGTCTGAGTCCCGGGTGTCTGACCACGCGGCGACATCTTCCGCCAATGCCCAGCGCACGCGTGGGGCGCGTCTGCCGCTGGCACTGCGTGGCCTGCTGCGTGATCTGCGTGCCAGTGATGTGCGCGCGCTCTTTCTGGCGCTGATGCTGGCGGTCGCCGCGACCACCATGATCGGCTTCTTCCTTGACCGTCTCGACCGCGGCCTCAATCGTCAGGCGAGCCAGCTGCTCGGCGGGGACCTGGTGCTGGAGTCCAGCAACCCGCTCGATCCGCGCTTCGCCGAGGCCTTCCGCGCGGCGGGGCTTGAGATGTCGCCGCAGCTGGGCATGGTCTCGATGGCCTCCCACGACGACAGCTTCGTGCTGTCGAGTCTCAAGGCGGTGTCGCCGGGCTATCCGCTCGCCGGCCGGGTGGAACTGGAGTCGGACGCCACGGACGAGGAGGCTCAGGCGCCAGGCACCAGCTCGCGCGCGGAGATCCCGCCGCCGGGCGAGGCGTGGATCGTGCCGCGTCTGGCCATGGCGCTGTCGGCCGAGGTCGGCGATACCCTGACGGTCGGGCGCAAGCAGCTCACCATCAGTGGCCTGATCACGCGTGAGCCTGATCAGCAGGGCGGCTTTTCCGAGTTCAGCCCGCGCCTGATGTTCAACATGGAAGATCTCGACGCCACCGGTCTGATCCAGCCCGGCTCGCGGATGGAATATCGCCTGCTGGCGGCGGGCGATCCGGCGTCGGTGCAGCAGGCACGTGATGCCATCGCGCCGCTGCTGGCGAGTGCCGACAACGCCGAGGTGCGTCTCAAGGACGTGCGCGAAGACCGCCCGCGTCTCGGGCGCTCTCTGGAGCGTGCCGACAAGTACCTGAGTCTGGCCGGGCTGGTGGCGGTGCTATTGGCCGGGGTCGCGGTGGCGATGTCGACGCGCCGCTATGTGGAGCGCCACCTGGATAGCGCCGCGCTGTGGCGCTGCTTCGGTGCCTCTCAGCGTCAACTGTCACGGCTGTTCGCGGCCCAGCTCGGCTGGTTGGCCCTGCTGGCGAGTACCGGGGGAGCGGTGCTGGGCCTGTTGGGCCAGATGGGACTGGTGGCGTTGCTGGAGCGCTTCCTGCCGCTGGAGCTGCCCGCACCGGGGCCGCTGCCGCTGGCGTTGGGAATTCTGACGGCGCTGGCGGTGCTGGTCGGCTTCGCCGGCCCGATGCTGCTGCGCCTGCGTCAGGTCAGCGCACTCAAGGTGTTGCGGCGCGAACTGGCCCCGCTGCCTGCCTCGGCGTGGGTGGTGGTGGCGATCGCCAGTCTGGTGTTCGGTGCCCTGATGTGGCTCTACTCGGGTGACCTCAGTCTGGCGGCCGGTCTGCTGGTCGGTGGCATCATCGCGCTGGGGCTCTTGATGGTGGTGGGGCAGCTGCTGCTGTCGCTGATGCTCAAGGTGGTGGCGCGCATGCGCGGTCAGGGTGGCTGGAGTCGCCCGATTCGCCTCGCCGGCGGCATGCTGGCCAGGCGACGCGGTGCCAGTCTCGGTCAGCTGGTCGCCTTTGCCGTGACCTTCGCGGCGATGGCGTTGATCGCGCTGGTGCGCGGTGACCTGATTACCCGCTGGCAGGCGCAGATCCCGACCGATGCGCCCAATCACTTCGCGATCAATATCCAGCCTGGAGAGCAGCAGGCCTTCGGCGAGCAACTGACCGCGATGGTGGATGAGCAGGCCGGCGACAGCCAGAGCGAGCTCTACCCGATGGTGCGTGGTCGCATCACGGCGCTCAAGGGCGAGTCGCTGCTGGGACGCACCCAGCAGCGACTCCAGGCTGCTGGCAGCAATACGTCGGCCCAGTCGGATCAGCCGGCGGCAGGCGGCATGCAGGAAGGACGCAGTGATGAGGGGGATGGTGCGCAGCAGGGCGTCCCGCAGCGTGAGCTGAACCTGACCTGGCATCGTGATCTGCCGGACCACAACCGCCTGTCGGCGGGCGAGTGGGCGCCGATCAGAGACTTCGCCGAGGCAGACAGCGAGACGCGCCGCCGCCTCGCCGCCACGCAGGGCGTGCCGGTGTCGATGGAGGAGGAGCTTGCCGAGCGCATGGGGCTGGTCATCGGTGACAGCCTGTCGTTCACCATCGGCAGCGAGACCGTCAAGGCGCAGGTGGTCAATCTGCGCCATGTCGACTGGGACAGCTTCCTGCCCAACTTCTACGTCATCTTCCCGCCCGGCGCGCTCGAGAGCTTCGCCCACAGCTACATGACGGCGTTTCATCTCGAGGATGAGCGCAAGCTGGCGCCGCTGGTGCGTGACTATCCCAGCGTGTCATTGATCAATATCGACGCCATCCTGACCCGCGTGCAGGAGCTGATCGCCCAGGTGTCGCGTGCGGTGGAGCTGATTCTGGGGCTGGTGCTGCTGGCGGGAGCCAGCGTGCTCTACGCGGCGCTGGTGGCCAGTCGTCCGGCACGTGAGCACGAAGGCGCGCTGTACAAGGTGTTCGGCGCCGGCCAGGGACTGCTGGCACGCTTGCAGGCCGCGGAATTCGTGCTGCTCGGTCTGCTCAGTGGTCTGCTGGCGGCGATGCTCGCCGAAGGGGCGGCGGTCGGTCTCTATTCCGGCTGGCTGGGGCTGCCGGTGGTGCTGCATCCGTGGCTGTGGGTGCTGCTGCCGCTGGCGGGTGGCGTGCTCATCGGCGGGCTGGGCTTCTGGCTGTCGAGAGAAGTTAGGCGCCAGCCGCCGATGGCGGGGCTGCGCGCGCTGCAGTGAGCGCCATCAGGCCTCATCATCACAGCGCCGGATGATGACGCCTGACGACGTCAACCTGCGGCCTCATGATCGTTGTCTCGGTCATGGGGCCGTCTTGCGTTAACAATGATGCTGATTCATGTGAATCGGACCGCTGGCTGAGGTATCATGCTGGTCCTGATCTTACCCCCAGATGGCGAGCCGGCCGCGCCGGAATTCGCTGTCGTCATCACCCTTCAGGCGAGGACACCCGATGTTCACCCGTGACATGCAGATTGCCGGTTTTGATGATGCGCTCCTGAGCGCCATGGACGACGAAGTCGTTCGCCAGGAAGCTCACATCGAGCTGATCGCCTCCGAGAACTACGCCAGCCCCCGCGTCATCCAGGCGCAAGGCTCCCAGCTGACCAACAAGTACGCGGAAGGCTACCCGGGCAAGCGTTACTACGGTGGTTGCGAGTTCGTCGACAAGGTCGAGCAGCTGGCCATCGATCGTGCCTGCGAACTGTTCGGTGCTACCTACGCCAACGTTCAGCCGCACGCCGGTTCCCAGGCCAACAGTGCCGTCTTCCAGGCGCTGGTCTCGCCGGGCGACACCATTCTGGGCATGAGCCTGGACGCGGGGGGTCACCTGACTCACGGTGCACGTCCGAACTTCTCCGGCAAGCACTACAACGCCGTGCAGTACGGTCTGGGCGAGAACGGCCTGATCGACTACGCCGAAGTCGCGCGTCTGGCACGTGAGCACAAGCCGAAGATGATCATCGCCGGCTTCTCCGCCTACTCCCAGATCATCGACTGGGCCGAGTTCCGCAAGATCGCCGACGAAGTGGGTGCCTACCTGCTGGTCGACATGGCCCACGTGGCCGGTCTGGTCGCCGCTGGCGTCTACCCGAGCCCGCTGCCCCACGCCCACGTCGTCACCACCACCACGCACAAGACCCTGCGCGGTCCGCGTGGCGGCCTGATCCTGTCCGCCGAAGGCGATGCCGACATCGAGAAGAAGCTGAACTCCGCTGTCTTCCCGGGTGGCCAGGGCGGCCCGCTGATGCACGTCATCGCGGCCAAGGCAGTCTGCTTCAAGGAAGCGATGGACCCGGCCTTCACCGCTTACCAGAAGCAAGTGGTCAAGAACGCCAAGGCGATGGCGTCCGTGTTCCTGGAGCGCGGCTTCGAAGTCGTCTCCGGCGGCACTGAAGACCACCTGTTCCTGCTGTCTCTGGTCAAGCAGGGCCTGACCGGCAAGGACGCTGACGCTGCGCTGGGCCGTGCCCACATCACCGTCAACAAGAACGCCGTACCGGGTGACCCGCAGTCGCCGTTCGTCACTTCCGGTCTGCGTATCGGTACCCCGGCCGTCACCACGCGTGGCTTCCAGGAGCAGGAATGTCTGGAACTGGCCGGCTGGATCTGCGACATCCTCGATGCGATGGTCGCCGGCGATTCCGCCGCTGCCGAAGCCGAGGTGCAGGCCAAGGTATCCGCCGTCTGTGCACGCCTGCCCGTCTACGCCTGAGGCGTGATGAGGTGCCAGCCCGGCTGGCCCTCACCGCAGCAGTGCTGACAGTGGCGTTGCGCTGTCATGCACCAGACGAGAAACGCCTGTCGCGCAAGCGGCAGGCGTTTTTTTGTGCCCGCACCACGGCCAGCCGAGGCCGAGTGGCGTGGTGCACAGCCGGGTGGGAGAGTGGTCAACCAGCGCTCAGAAAGATCAGCCTGTGCCCGGGAGCGGACGCGCTACGCTATTCTCGATGCCGGACATACTCTGTTCATCTTCGTGCAAGGAGGCTTCCATGGCCGTCATGCAGCACCATGCCTTTCTGATTCTGGTCGAGAACAGCGGCAATACCTCACTGAGCAGCCAGGGCAGCGGCGAGGTCCGCATTTCCGTCGCCACGCTGGGGACGCTGAGAGCCGCCGAGCGGCTGGTCAGTGAGCTGGTCGCCCAGGGCGTCAGCCAGATCGAGCTGTCGGCAAGCTTCGGCGCGGCAGGCGAGGAAGCGCTGAGAACGGTGGTCGCGGACAGCGGTGCCGAGCGTACGGTGTCGATCGGCCGCGTGCGATTCACGGCCTGACGCCAGCACACGGGAAATTGCCAGTACCTGAATAGTCCTTTCGCAACAGGGGGTTGCGTAAAGGTGTGACCAAAGTCGGGTCTCACCCTTGGTCTAGGGTGTCTTGTTGGCATGTCTGACATGGGCTATTCCTTGACGGACAAGAGCGCGCCGCGATGCATCCCGTGAAGGATGTACGCGAGCTACAAATGACGCGCCACGCCATCAAGGAACGTTCGATCATGACCACGCCCCCCACGAGTGCCGCTGGCGGCAGCCCGCGCGCCAATGCCTCTTCTGGAACGTCTGCCTCACCCGGCGACACCTCGACCGCGCGTGTCGATGTCGCCGAATGGCTGGCGCAGGCCATCTTCGAGAATCGCTACCCGCCGGGCAGCCTGATTCCTCGTGAGCTGGACCTGTGCGATCAGCACGCCCAGAGCCGCGCCACCGTGCGCACCGCGATCCAGAGCCTGGTCAATGCCGGGATTCTCACCCGCACCACCGGCCAGGGCACCCGCGTCAATCCGCTCAGCGAGTGGCATCTGCTCGATCCGCGCGTGACCGGCTGGATGACACGCTACGCGATGCCGCATCCGCAGCTGGCGCGGGACATCTACGCCTTCCGCATCTCCATCGAACCCTTCGTCGCCGCCCTGGCGGCCACCGAGGCCACCGCCCAGGACCTGTCCGCCATCGAGCAGGCCTATGACGGCATGGCCGCAGCGGTGCATGGTGGCAGCGCCATGGAGGAGTTCGACCGCGCCGATATCGCCTTCCACGACGCCATCTTCGCCGCGACCCACAACGTCATCTGGGCGCAGCTTGGCCATGTGCTCAAGCCGTCGATCAGCCTGCTGGTGGCGACCTCCAATCACAATGCCTCGGAGCTGGGTGACAGCCTCGGCCGCCATCGCGCGGTGATGGAAGCGATTCGTCTGCGCCAGCCCGATGCCGCCCACGCCGCGACCCTGCATGTGCTGGACCGCACCGGCCAGGACCTCGGGCTGGCCATGCCTGCAGGCCCTGAAGGCAGCCATCCTGCCGGGCGCGCCCAGGAACCGCTGGAGCTGCTGCGCCGCTTCGGCCAGCTGCCCAGCCTGTCTGCACCGCTGTCAAGCGAGTGAACGGCACCTCGCGGCGTTTCGCCACGCCGGAAAGTGTCTGCACGTCTTCCATTGACCACAGAACGTCATAACACGTCATAACAACAAGCCAGGAGTTTCACCATGCCGCGTTCCACTACCTCACCGCTCACCACTGCCGCTCCCGCCCGTGTCACGCTCAAGGCGCTGGCCCTGTCCACCGCCGTGGCCGCCACGCTGATCGCCACACCGAGCTGGGCGGCCGAATACGAATGGACCTTCCAGACCTCCGAGACGGCGGGGGAGCCGCAGTTCGAGGTCAAGAAGGCCTGGGCTGACAGCATCAAGACCATGTCGGATGGCCGCATCGCCATCGAGATCCTGCCGGTCAATGCCGTGGTGCAGGCCAACCAGACGCTGGACGCCGTCAGCGCCGGCATCCTGCAGGGCCACCTGACCGATCCGTCCTACTTCTCGGGCCAGAATCCGGCCTTCGGCATGCTGGGCAACCTGGTGGGTGCCTGGGGTGACCCGCTGGAATATCTCGAGTACATGCAGCACGGCGGCGGTGAGGAGCTCTACAACGAGCTGGTCGAGCCCTACGGCGTGCACCTGATCGGCGCGGGCGCCACCGGGCTTGAGTCCTTCGTCTCCAAGAAGCCGGTACGCACCGTCGATGACCTCAAGGGCCTCAAGGTGCGTGCGCCGGAAGGCATGGTCTACAACATCTTCCAGAAGGCCGGCGCGGCGCCCGTCAACCTGCCGGGCTCCGAGGTCTATACCGGCCTGGAGAAGGGCGTGATCGACGCGGCGGATTACACCGTCTTCGCCACCAATGATGACCAGGGCCTGCACAGCTTCGCCAAGTACCCGTCCTACCCGGGCTTCCACTCCTTGCCGATGGTGGCGGTGTCGATGAACAAGGGCATCTGGGACGGCCTGCCGGCGGATCTGAAGGCGATCATGGAGACCGCCACCGACGCGATGGCCTACGACATGGTCTTCACCCTCAAGGCGCGTGACCTCAAGGCGGTGAGCGCGGCGCGCGCCAATCCGGATATCGAGGTGATCGACATGGCGCCGGAAGAGCGCGCCAAGTTCCGTCGCATCGCCCAGCAGGAATGGAAGGTATGGGCCGAGAAGAACGAGCTGACCGGCAAGGTCTACGAGTCCGTGGTCACCTTCCTGACCGACCGCAACCTGATGTGAGCCGGCTTGCGCGCGGGATGGGCGCCAGTTGCCGCGTGGCGCCAGTCAGCTAGCCACGCGGATAGCCACTCTGTCAGCCACGAGGTGGCAGAACGATAAAGACGCGGGAGATCAAGGTCGGCGTGCTCACTGGGCGCGCCGATTCTCCTTGAGGCAGCGAGTCAGCAAGGAATTCGATATGGCAGAACATGATGTGGCGTCGCCGGGGCTACCCGAGGCGTCGGATGACCACGACCCGAATCTGGGCACGCGCACGCCGCTGGACCGTCTGGTCGGCAAGGGCACGCGCGCCGCGGCGTGGTTGGTATTGTTGGCGATGGCGATCAGCGTGTTCGAGGTAGTGATGCGCTATGGCCTCGATTCGCCGACCTCCTGGGTGCATGAGACGGTGATCTTCCTGGTCGCGACCAGCTTCGCGCTGGGTGGCCCGGCGGCACTGGCCAATAATCGCCACATTCGCGTGCGTGTGCTCTACGACCTGGTCGGCACGCGCTTTCGCTACGTGCTGGACTGCTTCAATGACGTGATGACGTTCGTCTTCTGTCTGGCGATGAGTTACGCAGGCTGGGTGATGTTCTGGCGTGCCTCGCACAGTCCGCTGGGCGAGTGGCAGCTGGAGCGCTCCGGCACCTCATGGAATCCGCCGTTTCCGGCGCTGACCAAGGGCGTGATCCTGTTCGCGCTGGCGGTGATGACCCTGCAGGCGCTGTGGCATCTCTACCAGACCTTCTTCTCGTCCCGCCCGCCTGAGGGTGGCAGTGAGTCTCATGACGCCTCCGACGCCACTCCCGGCGCCGCAGCTGACCACAAGGAGCTGCGCTGATGGATATCGCAACGGCTACGATGCTGCTGGTCGGCGGCATCTTCGCGCTGCTGGTCACCGGCCTGCCGCTGGCCTTCGTCACCGGCCTGGTCGCGCTGGCCTACACCTTCGGCTGGTTCGGTCCGATGGCGCTGCCGCTGGTCACCAGTCGTGTCTATGGCTTCGTCACCGAGTATTCGCTGGTGGCAGTGCCGATGTTCGTGCTGATGGCCTCGCTGCTGGACCGCTCGGGGATCGCCAGGGACCTGTTCAATGCCATGCGCGTGATGGCAGGGCGCCTGCCCGGTGGCGTGGCGATCCAGACCATCGTGGTGGCGTTCTTCCTCGCCGCGATGTCCGGCATCATCGGCGGAGAGATCGTGCTGCTGGGGATTCTGGCGCTGCCGCAGATGCTCAGGCTCGGCTATGACAAGCACATCGCCATCGGCGTGGTGTGTGCCGGCGGCTCGCTGGGCACCATGATGCCACCCTCCATCGTGCTGATCATCTATGGCCTGATCGCCAACCAGTCGATCGCGGACCTGTTCACCGCGGCGATCACCCCGGCCATCGTGCTGATGGCAAGCTACATCATCTACGTGCTGATCCGCTGTCTGCGCAACCCTTCACTGGGGCCGGTAATGCCGGAGGAAGAGCGCCGCGCCAGCTTCCAGAGCAAGCGTGAGCTTCTCAAGGCCATCGGTGTGCCGGCGGTCATCGCGGGGCTGGTGCTGGGCTCCATCTACGGTGGCGTGGCCTCGGTGACCGAAGCCGCGGCGATGGGCAGCTTCGGCGTGCTGGTGGCGGTGATGCTGCGCGGTGAGTTCTCCATCACCCTGATGCAGCGCGCGCTGTCCCAGACCATGAACACCTGCGGCATGATCATCTGGATCGGTATCGGCGCGGCGGCGCTGGTCGGGGTCTACAACCTGATGGGCGGCAACCGCTTCGTGTCGAGCATGATCCTCGGCCTGGATATCCCGCCGCTGGCAATCATCATGGTGATGATGGCGATCCTGCTGCTGTTGGGGCTGTTCCTCGACTGGATCGGCATCGCGATGCTGACACTGCCGATCTTCGTGCCGATCATCGTGCAGCTCGGCTACGACCCGGTATGGTTCGGCGTGCTGTTCGCGGTCAACATGCAGGTGTCCTTCCTGTCGCCCCCCTTTGGGCCTGCCGCCTTCTATCTGAAAGGCGTGGCACCGGAAGGCATCAGTCTCAAGGATATCTTCGTCTCGCTGCTGCCATTCATCGCCATCCAGCTGTGCGTGCTGGCGATGTTGCTGCTGTGGCCGCAACTGTCGCTGTGGCTGGTCTAGGCTCAATAGACTTAGCCGTAGACTCGACGCCCTCGCAGATGCGAGGGCGTCGTCGTTGGTGACGTTGGATTTGCGCCGCCATGAGGCGTGACATCATGCAAGGCAGGCTTTGTGCTCTTTTATGGTGCAAATGAGCGGACACACAAACACAGCCACGATGAGAGTGGGCAGGCTGTCATGGCAGATGCACCATCTTGGCACATTCCCTGCAATGCTCTTGCAATGCCTGTCCGGTGCCACGAGATCCTGTCGAGGTGACCCCCGACACGCTGCAGCACTTCACGAGGAGAGTTCACATGTCAGAGACTCAAGCACCGCTGTTGTTGCTGACCGATCTGGATGGCTCGCTGCTGGATCACCACGATTACTCGCCGGGCCCGGCGCGCAGCTGGCTGACCCGCCTGCGCGCGCGCGGTGTCTGGGTCGTCCCCAATACCTCCAAGACGGCGGCGGAACTGGCGCCGCTGATGGACTCGCTGGGCCTGGCGGGCCAGCCATGGATCGCCGAGAACGGCGGCGTGGTGGCGCTGCCTGCCGATTGGCTGAGCGCCTACCCGCTGGAAGCGGCCGGCGCTCCGGATGCACACGGCCTGTGTCGTATCGCGGTGGCGATGTCCCGCGACAGGATTCTCGCGGTACTGGATCAGCTGAGCGGGGAATTCGCCTTCGAGGGCTTCGCCTCGATGTCGGTGGCGAGAGTCAGCGAGCTGACGGGGCTGGGGGAGGAGGATGCGGCCCTGGCGGGACAGCGTGATGCCAGTGAGCCGCTGGTGTGGCGTGACGCGCCGGAGCGTCTCGAGGACTTTCGTGCGCGTCTGGCCAGCCATGGCCTCAAGCTGACACGTGGAGGGCGCTTCCACCATGTGACCGGGGACAGCGACAAGGGCGTGGCAGCGCGCTATCTGATTGCCCGCTACCGGCTCTGCGAGCGGGTGCGCCCCTGGACGCTGGGCTTCGGTGATGGCGCCAATGACCTGCCGCTGCTGGCCGCCGTCGACAACGCTGTGCTGATTCCCGGCGTCGGTGATACCTCACAGCGTGATCTGGAGCTTGCCGATCATCCGCAACTGGCGGATGAACGCCGCTGTTTTCGCGCCAATCTCCCCGGACCGCAGGGATGGGTCGAGGGATTGCGTCACTGGCTGGCCAATGGCCAGCCGGAAGAATGGACATCCAGAGGTCTGGGCGCCTGACGCCTGCCTGATGCGTGTCTTCGGCATGACAAGGAGCTGACATGAGCGATTTTTACCAGAATGGCATCATCACCAACTTCCATAACCTGACCGATCGTCCGGTGGAAGATCTCGAAGCGGACCTGATGCGCTTCTCCCGCAAGCGACCGATGAGCCTGATTCTGCCGTCGCTGTATTCCGAGCTGGAAGGTCCCGCCCTCAAGCATATCGTCGAGGAGCTGGCCCAGGTGCCCTACCTCAGCGAGATCGTGATCGGGCTGGACCGCGCCGACCGTGACCAGTTCGAGCATGCCAAGGAGTTCTTCTCACACCTGCCGCAGCATCACCGCATCCTCTGGAACGACGGGCCGCGCCTGCGGGCACTGGATGAGGAGCTGACCGAGCATGGCCTGGCGCCGATGGAGGCCGGCAAGGGGCGCAATGTCTGGTACTGCTCAGGCTACGTGCAGGCCTCGGGCATAGCCGAGGCAGTGGCACTGCATGACTGCGATATCGTCACCTATGACCGCGGCCTGCTGGCACGGCTGATCTACCCGGTGGCCCATCCGCAGTTCAACTACGAGTTCTGCAAGGGCTACTACTCGCGCATCGCCCAGGGCAAGCTCAATGGCCGCGTGGCACGCCTGATGGTCACGCCGTTGATCCGGGCGCTCAAGAAGGTCTATGGCCCGCTGCCGTACCTGGATTATCTCGACAGCTATCGTTATCCGCTGTCCGGCGAGTTCTCGATGCGCACCGATGTGCTGGCGGACATCCGCATTCCCAGTGACTGGGGGCTGGAGATCGGCGTGCTGTCCGAGGTCCACCGCAACTATTCCACCAAGCGCCTGTGTCAGGTGGACATCGCCGATGCCTATGATCACAAGCACCAGCCGCTGTCCGCGGAAGATGCGTTGGGCGGCTTGAATCGCATGAGTCTGGATATCGCCAAGGCGATGTATCGCAAGCTGGCCACGCTGGGCGTCGAGATGCACGGCGAGACCTTCCGCACCATCAAGGCGACCTACTACCGTATCGCGCTGGACCTGATCGAGACCTACTACAACGATGCCGTCATGAATGGTCTGACGGTGGACCGCCACAGCGAGGAAGCGGCGGTGGAGCTGTTCGCCTCCAACATCATGGATGCCGGCAGCGCCTTCCTCGACAATCCGCGCGACAAGCCCTTCATCCCCAGCTGGAACCGGGTGCAGTCAGCCGTACCGGACCTGCTCGAGCGCATGCACGAAGCGGTGGAGCTGGACAACCAGTAACGCTCGCGGCGGGAAACAGCGAGACCCACGACAACGGGGCTGCCAGTGGCAGCCCCGTTGTCGTGGGCAGAGGGAAGAAGCGCGGGCGTCAGACGACCTCGATGGCCGGCGGGCGCACGGTTTGCTCCATCAGCCAGGCCGCCTGATAGGGGCGGCGGGCCATGGTGGGATCGTAGGCCTTGTCGTGGCACAGATGGTCGGTCAGCGCGACGCCTTGCCAGCTTTCCGGCAGCGGCAGCACGCGCGGCTGATCGGTGACATTGAGAGCGAACAGCAAGCGACGCCCTTCATGGGTGACACGCTCGAAGACGAAGAAGTCCGGGCCGACATCGAAGACATTCTGGTCGGCATCCGGGTGGAAGCAGGGTTCGTTGCGGCGCAGTGCCATCCGGCGCTTGAGGGCGTGGAAGACCTCATGGGTTGCGGTGTTGGGGCTGGCCAACAGCGCTTCCAGTTCATCACGCTGCCACTTGCGGCGGTTGATGGCGCGCAGATGGCCATCGCGTTCGACGCCTTCCTGGTGATTGGGGGTCGCGGTCAGCGAGTGGATATACAGCCCCGGGATGCCCTGCAGGCTCAGCATCAGGGTCTGACTGGCGATGAAACGCTCTATCTGCCATGGGTCCTGGCCGCGCCGCGTGCCCTTGAGCGCATCGAAGTAGCTGATATTGAGCTCATAGGGGGTGTCGGCGCGGCCCGGGTTGGCGCGCATGCTGACGTAGCCACCGAAGTCATGCACCAGTCGCACCAGGGTGTCGCGCTCGTGGTCGGGCAGCAGGCCCTCAAGGGCGCGAACGCCGATGCCGTCGTGACTGGCGGTGAAGTTGAAGTAGCTGCAGCCGGAGGGCAACGACGGCAGGCTGGCGGCCCACTGGGTCAGGGCGCTGGCATCGCCGGAGGTCAGAGTGTGCAGCGTCAGTGGCGGCAACGTGAACTGATAGATCAGGTGCGCTTCATCGGCCTGGGCGCTGTCCTCGATGGCGGTGAGGTCGTGCTGTGACAGGCGATCGAGCCCGAAGTAGGACATGTTCTCGGCATGGGGCACGTTGGTCTCGGTGATCAACAGGCTCCCCGGCGCCAGATGGTCGACGATGGCGCGCAGCAGGCGTACCACGGCGTGTGTCTCCGGCAGGTGGATGCAGGGGGTACCCTGGCGCTTCCACAGGAAGGCCACCGCATCGAGGCGGATGATGCCCGCGCCCTGCTCGAGGTAATAAAGCAGGATGCCGATGAATTCGAGCAGCACATCGGGATTGGCGAAGTTCAGGTCGATCTGGTCATCCGAGAAGGTTGCCCAAAGATGGCGCAGGCCACGACGGGTATGCACCGGCGTGAGCAGGGCAGACGGGCGCGGGCGCACCACCTCGGAGACATCGGTGTCGGGGTCCATCTCGATGAAGTAGTCGCGACCGGGCTGCACGCCGGCCAGATAGTCGGCGAACCACAGTGACTCGCGCGAGCAGTGATTGATGACCAGGTCTGCCATCAGGTCGCGGTGCTTGCTCAGGCGCCGGATGTCCTGCCAATCGCCGAGGGCCGGATTGACCTCGCGATAGTGGATGACGCTGAAGCCGTCATCGCTGCTCCACGGAAAGAAAGGCAGCACGTGGACACCGGACAGGCTGTCGTCCAGTCGGCTGGCGAGGAAGTCGTGCAGGGTCGCCAGTGGCGCCTCGCCTTCCTGCTGCAGGCTGTCGCCGTAGGTGATCAGCCACTGATCGCGCTCGCTCCAGAGCGGCTCGCCTTCCGGCACGCGGGGGGTGAGGCGCGTGCGATGGAAGTCCAGTACCGTCTCCAGGCGTCTGAGGACTTCTTCATGACGCTGTGGATAGATCTCTGCGAGCAGACGTGTGGCGTGCGCCTGGAAATCAGCTTGCGAGAGACGTTTGGCGAGAGAGACTCTGGCGTGTGGCCTGGCGTTGCCCTCGCTCGGCGCGGGATCGGCTGCAGTGGAAGTCGAGTGATCGGAAGATGACGTATCGGACATGGGCAATCCTCGTGGCAGCAAAAGCGGTCTGGCTCTGCCGCGTGAGTCGCAATGGGCAGAGCGTGTCGCGGGTGATCTTCGTGAAGCGCGCCAGCGCCATCCTGCGGGGCCGATGGCGAGACAGGCGGGCGCGCATCAGATGAAGTCGACTGGTCGTCGCCTGGTGAAATCATTGAATGGCGCATCGCTCAGCGGCGCCCGTGGGTGGCGGCCTGGCGCCTTTACCCCTGAGTCATGCACGCCTCGGGCCAGATTCGTCAAGCCTGCAAGGGAGGACGGCCAGCCTGCATGTGCCGGCTGGCCGTCCTGTCTGGCGTCATGTGGCCTGAGGCCGGCTGACGCCACTGCGCTTCATGACACGCTTTACTTGCGCAGCACGCGATACAGAATCAGCAGGATGACGGCGCCGAGCACGGCGATGACAAAGCTGGCCAGATTGAATCCCGTCACTTCCCCGAAGCCCATCAGGGTGCCGACCCAGCCACCGACCACGGCCCCCAGGATGCCGATGATGCTGGTGACGATGATGCCACCCGGGTCCTTGCCGGGCACGATCACCTTGGCGATGATGCCGGCAACAAGACCGAATATGATCCATGCAATGATTCCCATGTCGCAGCTCCTTGCGTCATCGTGATCAGTCTCGCGGCAGAGATCATCCGCCGCCAGTCGTGAAAGGATTCCACGGCTCGGGCAAGCGTCCTTGTGAGGCGCTTACCCTGACGTCATCTTTCGGTTATCGCGCGGGGATTTCAAGCCTGCCGAGCAGGATGATGGATGCTTTCGCCGCGGGGCCCGTCACCCGGGGCGACAATGCAGGAAACTCCTGTCACCCTTTGGCCGCTCCCCAAGGCCAGTTCAGATAGGTCGGGGCTGACATAGGCTCCCGTGGCGGGGCCTTAACGGTTACAATACCCGCCATTCGCTGTCATTCGGCTGCGCTGCGCCGCTTCCTCGCTGTGCTTCGCGCGGGGCCGCAGCCACCTCGCACCCAAGCAGGCTCTCCAACATGCACTGTCCCTTCTGTGGAACTCATGAAACCAAGGTCACGGATTCCCGACTGGTGGTCGAGGGTGACCAGGTGCGGCGGCGTCGCCAGTGCGCGGCCTGCGGTGAGCGTTTCACGACCTACGAAACGGCGGAGCTGGTCATGCCGCGCGTGGTCAAGGGCGACGGCTCGCGCGAGAGCTTCGATGAGCACAAGCTGCGTGCCGGCATGCTGCGTGCGCTGGAAAAGCGCCCGGTTTCCTCCGAGCTGATCGAGGCCGCGGTGGAGCGCATTCGTCAGCGTCTGCGTGCCACCGGCGAGCGTGAGATCGAGGCGCGGCGCATCGGTGATGAGGTCATGCAACAGCTCAAGCGGCTGGATCAGGTCGCCTATATCCGCTTCGCTTCGGTCTATCGTCGCTTCCAGGATCTTGATGAATTCCGCGCCGAGATCGATCGTCTCGCCCAGGAGCCCAGCTTCCTGCCGGGCGAGGAAGACGCGCGCCCCTGATGTCTCGACACGGTCATCCTTGTCGATGCCCTTGAGGCCTGTGTCTGCTGGCTCTGTCGCGTCACGCCGCGTGGCTTCGGCCCTGGATCCTGGGCCTCAGGTTTCAGGCCTCGGAGGGGTGGCCACCGCATGGCCACCGCCTGACCTTCTCTCGTTTCACGCCAAGGTATCGCATGTCTCTTTCTCCTCATGCTTCTCATGCTCCCCGTGACAGCCACTCTCGCGACAGTCACTCTCGAGAACGCAGTGCTCCCTCGGCGCGTGATGCGCGCCACATGGCCCACGCCCTGCGCCTGGCGCGGCTGGGCAGCTACACGACGCAGCCCAATCCGCGTGTCGGCTGTGTCCTGGTAGAGGCCGAGACTGACGAGGTGATCGCGAGCGGCTTTCATGTGCGTGCCGGGGAAGGGCATGCCGAGGTCAATGCGCTGGCAGAGGCGGGCGAGCGCGCGCTGGGCTGCGTGGCCTATGTGACGCTGGAGCCTTGCTCCCACACCGGGCGTACCGGTCCTTGCTCGCTGGCGCTGATCGCGGCGGGCGTCTCTCGGGTGGTGATTGCGATGCGTGATCCGAATCCGCAGGTCGCCGGGCGCGGCATCGCGCTGCTGCAGGGCGCGGGCATCGCAGTGACGGTCGGGGTATTGGAGCAGGAGGCGCGAGCGCTCAATCCCGGCTTCCTGTCACGCATGGAACGCGGTCGGCCCTTCGTGCGCCTCAAGCAGGCCATGAGTCTGGACGGTCGCACGGCGATGGCTTCCGGCGAATCCCAATGGATCACCGGCCCTGAAGCGCGCAGCGCCGTGCAGCGTCTGCGCGCGCGCTCCAGTGTGGTGATGAGCGGCATCGAGTCGGTCATCTTCGATGATTCGCGCCTCAATGTACGCGCCGACCAGCTCGGTCTCGACGACCACCCGCTGGGACTCGAGGCGCTGGTGGCGCGTCAGCCGTTGCGCGTGGTGGTGGATAGCCACCTGCGTCTGCCGCTGGCGGCGCGCATTCTGGCGCAATCCGGTCGTACGCTGCTGGTGTGTGTCGCGGATGAGACAGCGGCGCTGGCTGAGCGACGTACCTTGTTGGAGGCGGCCGGTGCCGAAGTGGTGGCGCTACCGGCCGGCGCGGATGGACGCGTGGACCTCGAGGCTCTGCTGCGCTATCTGGCCGAGCACGAGCAGGCCAACGAGGTGCTGCTGGAAACCGGTGCGGTGCTGGCCGGGGCCATGATCCAGGCAGGCCTGGTCGATGAGATGCAGCTCTTCATGGCCCCGACGCTGCTGGGCGGCGAGGCTCGTCCGCTGCTGGCACTGCCGGGGCTGGATCGCATGGCGCAGCAGCGCCGGGTCGAGATTCGCGATATCCGGGCGGTGGGGCGTGATTGGCGCATCACCGCGGTGCCAGTAGCATCGCCAGGCCCGCAGGAGAGCGGCGACTGATTTCTTCTTGTCACGCAAGCACTTGCCGCCGTCTGGCGACAGCGTCGTCGCTGGGTGCTGGCGCAAAACGGGGTGGCGGGGTACCCTGACGCCCGACTTTTTGATAATACGCGTGGGTCCGACTTGGGCCGGCGCAGCCCGTAAAGTGGAGCAAGCATGGCGCTATCAGGCATCGCAGCACTCGTCGAGGATATCCGGCAAGGCAAGATGGTCATCCTCATGGATGACGAGGATCGTGAGAATGAAGGCGACATCATCATCGCCGCGGAAGCCGTGACAGCCGAGCACATCAACTTCATGGCACGCCACGCGCGTGGCTTGATCTGCATGCCGATGTCGCGTGAGCATTGCGAACAGCTCCAGCTGCCACTGATGGTTCAGGCCAACGGTTCCGGCTTCGGCACCAAGTTCACGCTCTCCATCGAGGCCACCGAAGGCGTCACCACCGGCATCTCGGCGGCTGACCGCGCCCGGACCGTGCAGGCTGCCGCCGCGCGCAATGCGCGCCCGCAGGACATCGTCCAGCCGGGACACATCTTCCCGCTGATGGCGGAGCCGGGTGGTGTGCTGCGTCGTGCCGGCCATACCGAGGCGGCCTGTGACCTGGCATCCATGGCGGGCTTTGGCGCGACCGGCGTGATCTGTGAAATCATGAACGATGACGGCAGCATGGCGCGTCGTGAAGAGCTCGAGCGCTTTGCCGCCGAGCACGACCTCAAGGTCGGCACCATTGCGGATCTGATCGAGTATCGCATCCACAATGAGCAGACCGTGGAAGTGCTGGACAGCGAGCAGGTCGAGACCGCCTTCGGCGAGCTGACGTTGCATTGCTTCAGCGATCGAATCCAGGGCCGTCACCACCTGGCGCTGGTCAAGGGCACGCCGAATGCCGAGTCTCTGACCACCGTGCGCGTGCACGTGCAGGACCCGATGCGCGACCTGCTGACCCTGCGTCAGCCGGGCAGCAGCAGCTGGGCGCTCAATGATGCGCTCGCTGAAGTCGCCGCCGCCGATGCCGGTGTGCTGGTACTGCTGGACACCGGCAGCGACGCGATGGATTACAAGGATCGTCTCGATGTCTTCCTCGGACGACGTCGTACGCCGCGCACCAACGAATCCGATGGTGCGGGCAACTATCTGACCACCGGTACCGGTGCCCAGATCCTTCGGGATCTCGGTGTCGGCCGGATGCGTCTGCTCAGCTCGCCGTGGAAGTTCTCTGCCTTGTCCGGGTTTGGCCTCGAAGTGGTCGAACTGGTCGGCAGTGATGACACGACCGGCGAGACAGGGGCAGACGCCGCCGACGCATAAGCGCTTCGGCACTCCAAATGGCGGGGGAGGTCGCGCACTTCTGGCGACCTGCCCCGGTATGATTGATATCCCCGCCCCGGTTCTCCGGGGCGCTAGCATTGTGGACTGACCATGCAACCGATTGCTCAACTCGAAGGCACTTTCACCAATGTCGATGGCCGTTACGTCATCGTCGTCGGGCGTTTCAACCACCATGTCGTCGACAGCCTGGTGGAAGGCGCGGTCGATTCTCTCGTACGCCACGGCGTCGATGAGGAAAACATCGACCTGATCCACGTGCCGGGTGCCTGGGAAATTCCGCTGGCCGTCAAGGCCGTGCTGGCCAAAGTCAAGCCGCACGCCGTCATCACGCTGGGTGCGGTGATCCGCGGTGGTACGCCGCACTTCGAATACGTCGCCGGTGAGTGCAACTCCGCGCTGTCGCGTCTGCAGCTCGAATTCGACACCCCGGTCGCCAATGGCGTGCTGACGGTGAATTCCATCGAGCAGGCCATCGAGCGTGCCGGCACCAAGGCCGGCAACAAGGGTACCGAAGCGGCCATGGCGGCGATGGAAATGGTCTCCCTGCTCAAGGCCATGGGAGGTGACGCGTGAGCGAACGCAATGAACGTACCGAGCGCGAGCCGTCCAAGCAGCAGCAGGCGCGTCGCGCCGCTCGCGAGCTGGCCGTGCAGGGCATCTACCAGTGGCAGATGACTGGCAAGAACATGACCACCATCGAAGCCGAGTTCCGTGGTCAAAAGATCGACGATGATGTCGAGCTGCATGAGAACTGGGTCGAGGTGATGCGTATCGCCGACCAGGCCCTGTTCCACGAGCTGCTGCACAACGTGCCTCGCTTCCAGAAAGAACTGGATGCCAGCATCAGCCCGCTGCTCGACCGTCGCCTGCAGGATCTCGACGAGATCGAGCTGGCCATCCTGCGTCTGGGCGCCTACGAGCTGTCCAAGCGCATGGAAGTGCCGTATCGCGTGGCGATCAACGAAGGGGTCGAGCTGGCCAAGACCTTCGGAGCCACCGACGGGCACAAGTACGTCAACGGGATCCTCGACAAGCTGGCAGTCAAGCTGCGTAGCGCCGAGGTGACCCAGGCCCGCCTGCGCTGACATGCCAGGTGAATTCGAGCTGATTGCCCGCTACTTCCAGCGCGATCTGTCCGGGGCACCGGGCGTGTTGCTGGGGCCGGGTGACGACTGTGCACTTCTTGCCGCCAGTGATGGCATGCAGATGGCGGTCAGTGTCGATACCTCGGTGGCGGGGGTGCACTTCCCGCCGGATGCGCCTGCGGCGTCCATTGGCCATCGTGCCCTGGCCGTCAATCTGTCCGATCTGGCGGCGATGGGTGCGACCCCGCGCTGGGCGTTGCTGGCGCTGACGTTGCCGGACGTGGATGAAGACTGGCTGCATGGTTTTGCGGCCGGTTTCCACGCGCTGGCGGATCGCTACGGCATCGCGCTGGTCGGCGGCGACGTCACGCGCGGCCCGCTCTCCATCACGATCACCGTGCATGGCGAGCTGCCGTGCGTGCTCGAGCCTGCCCAGCAGGCCGACAGCGTGGCCCGCCCGATCCTGCGGCGTGACGGCGCCCGTGAGGGCGATCTCATCGCGGTCACCGGCCTGCCGGGGTTGGCGCATGCCGGTCTCAAGGCCTGGCAGGAGGGCGTCCGCGATGTGCTGAATCCTTGCCTGGCGTCCTACCTGCGACCAGAACCGCGGGTCGATGCGGGGCTGGCACTACGTGAGCTGGCCAGTGCGGGCCTGGATGTCTCCGATGGCGTGATGGGTGACCTGGCACACATCTGTCGCGCCAGTCAGCTGTCGGCTGCGCTGGAGCTTGGCGAACTGCCACTGGCGCCGGAGCTGATCACTGCGCTGGGCGAGCAGGGGGCTCGCGAGGCGGTCCTCAATGGCGGCGACGATTACGAGCTGTTGCTCACGCTGCCTGAAGAGAACCTCGAGACGGCCAGGCTCGCCCTGCGCTCGCTCAACCTGCCCTTGAATGTCATCGGGCGCATGCAGGCGCCGGGCAGCGATGCGCCGCGTGTGCTGCTGATGGAAAAGGGCATTGAGCAGGCAGCTACGGGCCAGAGCTGGCAGCATTTCTCTGCCTCGCAAGCCTCTGCCTCGCAAACCTCCGTCACTCAGTCCTCTGCCACACAGGTCTCTGGGACAGACGGCTCCTGCGATGATGCGTTACCGCGCAACGCGAACGGGGTGGCACCATGAATCGGGCACCCGCCAGTGTCTGGCGGCGCCCCGTGCACTTCCTGGCCTTCGGGCTGGGCAGTGGTACCGCGCCCTTTGCTCCGGGCACCTTCGGTACCCTGGCGGCAATCCCGTTCTACTGGCTGATGACCAACCTCACGCTTTGGCCGTATCTGGCCATCGTGCTGGTCGCGTCGCTGGTCGGGATCTGGATCTGTGATCGCACTTCGCGCGATCTCGGCGTGCATGATCACTCCGGGATCGTCTGGGACGAATTCGTCGGCTATTGGATCACAATGGCCGCCGTGCCATTCTCTTGGCAGGCAGCGCTATGGGGCTTCGTGGTCTTCCGGGTCTTCGATATTCTCAAGCCATGGCCGATTCGCTGGGCCGACCGCCGGGTTGCCGGCGGCTTCGGCATCATGCTGGATGATGTCTTCGCCGGTATCTATGCCTGGTCGACGATGCATCTGTGGCTGTGGTTGCACTGACGTCTCGCTGTCTTGGCAGCGAGGCTCACGCACGTGTTTCACTGATGGAAGCAGATGTGACAAGAGGCACCGCGCAGACGGTGTGATGCTTCAATAACGGACAAGGGTCAATGCGATGGGCAAGGGACTGGTAACCGCGACGGCAGTGGTCGTCATCGGGGCAGCCGGCTATGTCGGCGGCGTGGCTTACTCAAGCCAGCGTTTTGAAGATGAAATGGCCCGCATGGTGGCAGAGCTCGACAGGAGCTCCGACATCAAGGCGACCCGTGAAGAGGTCGATAGCGGCTGGTTCGGCTCCACGGGCCGGGTAGAGATGGAGCTCGCCACCGGCGACGGTGAAGGCCCCATGCGCATCGTATTGCCCTATGAAGCTGGCCACGGCCTGCTGTCGACCAGCATGCAGGGCAACGTCAAGGTGCTGTACGGTACGCCGTCACGCGATGTCTTCGCCGAAGTGCTCGGCGATGGCAAGGCGATCGCCTTCGATGGCAGCGTCGACAACTTCAGTGGCGCCAGCGACACCACCCTGACCTTGCCGGCCTTCGACTGGCAGGACCCGGAGAGCGGCACGCGCATCGACTTCCAGGGCGGCGAGCTGCTGGCTTCCCACGATGGCGGTGATACCCCGGAAATCACCGTGGATGGCGAGATCACGCCGTTCGATATCACCAATGGTGCCGAGAAGGTCAGCATCGGTACCCTGAGCCTCAATGGCATCTATCGCGGGGCGGACAATGACTTCCGCCAGGACGACAAGATCGTGCTGGACACCCTCACCATCGACAACGGCACCGGTCAGCCGCCAGTGGTCGCCAGCGATATCCGTTACAGCGGTGAAACGCGTCTGGACCCGACCGAGCTGCGCTATCTGATGAAGCTGTCGGTAGAGGATGTCAGCGCGGGTGATCAGCAGATGGCCAGCGGTGATGTGTCCATCTCGATCGATCGTCTGCAGGGCGCGGCCGTCTATGACTTCATCACCCAGCTTCAGGGCTTGCTGGAAGAAGCGGGCAAGCCGTTCGAGGAGCTGAGCGAAGCGCAGCAGGTCGCCATGCTCGAGAAGGTCGAAGCGCCGCTGTTCACCATGCTGAGCACCTCTCCACGCCTGACGCTGGAATCGCTGAATGCCAAGAGCGATGCGTTCGGTGTCGACATGCAGGGTGATGGCCAGATGATTCTCGATGGTGCCGACATCACTGACCTGACCATCCAGGAGCTGCAGACCGTCCCGGGTCAGCGGGCCTTCCTGAATCGTCTGAGCGGGCGCTTCGAGTTCCGCAACGTGCCGCCGATGATGGCCATGATGGCAGGGGTCTCTCCGCAGGCCGCCGACCGCAACCTCGTGGTCGAGATCGATGGTGACAGCGTGAGGATCAACGGCACCCCGATCTACTGAGGGGAGAGGCGAGGCGCGGTGTCACGAGCGCTCAGTGACGTCAGCGCCGCGCAGTATGCTGGAAACGACAATGCCCGCCTCATGGTGGGCATTGTCGTTTCCGGGGGCGCATCAGGTGCCACCCTGATCACGCAGTGTTGCGCCTGCGGCGCAGCCAGCCTGCCTTGATAAAATGGCTCACTGGCCGCATTGGTGGAGATGATCGCCTCAACCGAGGCCTGGTTTCATGAGGGTTGCATGCCACGTCACGAAGAGATTTCCGATAACGACGATATTCTTGCCGGCTTCGAGGATGACAGCCAGTCACAAGAGCCTTCCTCCTCCTCGGGTGGGTTGGTGCCGAGTGGCGACCAGCTGCCGGAGCGTATCTACCTGCTGCCGATCCACAATCGCCCGTTCTTCCCGGCCCAGGTCCAGCCGCTGGTGATCAACAAGCAGCGTTGGGCCGAGACCATGCAGCTGGTCGGCAACACGCCGCATCATGCTGTCGGTCTGGCCTTCGTCGGCGATGTCGAGGTGGATGAGCTGGGGGTCGAGCATTTCCCCGAGATCGGTTCCGCCGTGCGCGTCCACAAGCCCGAAGACGGCGCTGATCAGGTGCAGTTCATCGCCCAGGGGCTGCGTCGCTTCCGCATCACGCGCTGGCTGTCGCGCAAGCCTCCCTATCTGGTCGAGGTCACCTATCCGCGCGAACCGGTCGATGCCGAGAGCGACGAGGCCCGCGCCTATGCGATGGCGATGATCAACGGCATCAAGGAGCTGCTACCGATCAACCCGCTGTACGGTGAGGAGCTCAAGCAGTACCTCAATCGCTTCAGCCCGCATGAACCGGGCCCGCTGACCGACTTCGCCGCCGCCATCACCTCGGCCAAGGGCGCTGAGCTGCAGGAAGTGCTGGAGTCGCTGCCGGTGATGGAGCGCATGCAGAAGGTGCTGCCCCTGCTGCGCAAGGAAATCGAGGTCGCACAGCTGCAGACCGAGATCTCCCAGCAGGTCAACGCGCAGATGGAGAAGCATCAGCGCGAATTCTTCCTGCGTGAACAGCTCAAGGTCATCCAGCGTGAACTGGGTATCTCCAAGGATGATCGCGAGAACGACGTCGATACCTTCCGTGGCCGTCTCGACGAGCTCAAGGTGCCGGAGCGTGTCCAGTCGCGCATCGATGACGAGCTCGACAAGCTGTCGGTGCTGGAGACCGGCTCGCCGGAATACGGCACCACACGCAACTATCTTGACTGGCTGACCTCGCTGCCATGGGGCATCACCTCCACCGATCAGCTCAACCTGGCCCACGCGCGCACCGTGCTCAATCGTGATCACGATGGGCTCGATGATGTGAAGTCACGTATCGTCGAGTTTCTGGCCGAGGGCACCTTCAAGGGGGATGTCGGCGGCTCGATTCTGCTGCTGGTCGGCCCGCCCGGTGTCGGCAAGACCTCCATCGGTCGCTCCATCGCCCAGGCGCTGGGGCGCGAGTTCTATCGCTTCTCGATCGGCGGGATGCGAGACGAGTCCGAGATCAAGGGGCATCGCCGCACCTACGTGGGCGCCATGCCCGGCAAGCTGGTGCAGGCGCTCAAGGAGGTCAAGGTCGAGAACCCGGTGATCATGCTCGATGAGATCGACAAGCTGGGGCAGTCCTTCCAGGGCGATCCGGCCTCGGCGCTGCTCGAGGTGCTGGACCCGGAGCAGAACGTCGACTTCCTCGATCACTATCTCGATGTGCGTCTCGATCTCTCCAAGGTGCTGTTCGTGTGCACCGCCAACACGCTGGACAGCATCCCCGGCCCGCTGCTGGACCGCATGGAGCAGATTCGCCTCTCCGGCTACATCGCCGAGGAGAAGATGGCGATCGCCAAGCACCACCTGTGGCCGAAACTGCTGACCCGCGACAACATTCCCAGGAAGCGCATCAATCTGAGTGATGCCGCGCTGCGTCAGGTCATCGAGGGCTATGCGCGTGAGGCCGGCGTGCGCCAGCTGGAGAAACAACTGCACCGCATCGTGCGCAAGGCGGCGGTGAAGTTGCTGGAAGAGGAGCTGCCGACCGTGAAGGTCTCGGTCAAGAATCTCGAGGAATTCCTCGGTGCGCCGATCTTCCGTCGTGAGAAGGTCCTGGCCGGCGAAGGCGTGGTGACCGGGCTTGCCTGGACCAGCATGGGCGGTGCGACTCTGCCCATCGAAGCCACCCGGGTGCATGGCCTGACACGTGGCCTGAAGCTGACCGGCAAGCTGGGCGACGTGATGCAGGAGTCGGCCAACATCGCCTACTCCTACACCCTGGCCAACCTCGAAGCCTACGATGCCGAGGCCGACTTCTTCAACGAGTCTTTCATTCACCTGCACGTGCCTGAGGGCGCGACGCCCAAGGATGGCCCCAGCGCCGGGGTGACCATGACCACGGCATTGATGTCGTTGGCCAAGCGTCAGGCCCCGCGCAAGGGGCTGGCGATGACCGGTGAGCTGACCTTGACCGGCCAGGTGCTGCCAGTGGGCGGTATCCGCGAGAAGGTGATTGCCGCGCGGCGCAGTGATATCTACGAGCTGATTCTGCCGCAGGCCAACCAGCGCGATTATGATGAGCTGCCGGAATACCTGAAGGAAGGCATGATCGTGCACTTCGCGGCGCGCTACGCGGATGTCTCGCGTGTGGTCTTCGACAGTGACAGCGCCCAGCGTCATTGAGTGGTGTGTGATCAGCGGCGAGGCGTGAGTGACAGGCGCTGATCGCCAGGCCCTGAGCGCCAGATGCTGAGCTCGACCAGCGCCTAAGTCAGCCGCAGGACGACAGAAGCCCCGCCGATTGGCGGGGCTTCTGTCGTTACTGTGCTTTCTGCTGCCTGTACTTTCTTCTTGGCGTGCTTTTTTCCTGCAGCACTTTCCTCTTCCTCTGCTTGGGTCTGTCGATTGGCTGTCGATTCCGAGAGAGCGATTGGAAGAGCGATCGGGAGGGCGATCGAGAAAGGGGCTGGCTAGCTCGTGCTCAGGCGGTGTCGAGTTGCTCGAGGACGGCCGCCTCGGCGGCATTGCGCCCGACGCTGGCGATGCCGTTGTCGCGGCCGGATTCCGACTTGTACATCTGACTGCGACCGATCTGCTGGCTGTTGGCGGCCAGCAGCGTGAAATAGAAACGTCCGTCCTTGGCGACTTCACGGGTGAAGCGTTTTTCCTCGACGGCATTCTTGCGCACGGACTCCACGCCGTTCAGGCAGCCGCGCTTGTCGGCATAGCCCTGACTTTGCAGGATCTTCTCGCCGTTGCCTGCCTTCAGCGCAAAGTAGAACTTGCTGTCCTTGCCCCGTGTGATGACGAATTTTCCGGCCATGGGTGACTCCTGTTCCTTGTGAGTGTCTGGCATTGCCTGATGTGTCGTCCTTCAGTGTAATCAGCGCCTCCCGCCGCAGGCCCACGCTAGAGGCCGCTTCATTCAACGCTTTTGGCGCTTGTCGGCATCTTTCTGGGCTGCTGATGGCGTGGGCGGTGCTATCTGGTAGGCAAGCAGGGCCGGGACATGACAGAATTGACCCCAGGTAGACAGCGTTGACCCAAGAGGCACGCGTCTCCTCTGGACACCAGGTGTGCGTACCCCGAGCGGGGCGCCGCCTGACCAAAACAGAAGCCGCTCCCGTGCGGAGTGATTCTGCAGAGGATTGCGCAGAAAGAGCTGTGTCAATTATCTGACCCTGTCAGGCGCAATTCCATGAATCAGTCCCTCTTCGCGCAGGAGAGCGGCCAAGCATCTTGACGAGGACACCATGCCAGAGTATCGCTCCCGTACGACCACTGCAGGTCGTAACATGGCCGGCGCTCGCGCCCTGTGGCGCGCCACCGGCATGAAAGATGGCGACTTCCAGAAGCCGATCATCGCCGTTGCCAACTCCTTCACCCAGTTCGTGCCGGGCCACGTCCACCTCAAGGACATGGGGCAGCTGGTCGCGCGCGAGATCGAGAAGGCCGGCGGCGTCGCCAAGGAATTCAACACCATCGCGGTCGATGATGGCATCGCCATGGGCCACGACGGCATGTTGTATTCCCTGCCGTCGCGTGACCTGATCGCCGACAGCGTCGAATACATGGTGAATGCCCACTGTGCGGATGCGCTGGTGTGCATCTCCAACTGTGACAAGATCACCCCGGGGATGCTGATGGCTGCAATGCGCCTCAACATCCCGGTCATCTTCGTCTCCGGCGGCCCGATGGAAGCCGGCAAGACCAAGCTGCTGGATCACGGCCTCGATCTGGTCGATGCCATGGTCATCGCCGCCGATGACAGCGTTGACGACGAGACGGTCGCCGAGATCGAGCGCAGCGCCTGCCCGACCTGCGGCAGCTGCTCGGGCATGTTCACGGCCAACTCCATGAATTGCCTGATGGAAGCACTGGGTCTGGCGTTGCCGGGCAACGGCACCGTGCTGGCCACGCACTCCGATCGTCGTCGCCTGTTCGAGAACGCCGGGCATCGCATCGTCGAGCTGGCGCGCCGTTACTACGAAGGCAACGAAGAGCATCTGTTGCCGCGTGCCATCGGCTCCCGCGCCGCCTTCGCCAACGCGATGACGCTGGATATCGCCATGGGTGGCTCGACCAACACCATCCTGCACCTGCTGGCTGCCGCTCAGGAAGCCGGTGTCGACTTCACCATGTCCGACATCGACAAGCTGTCCCGCAGCGTGCCGCAGATGTGCAAGGTGGCGCCGAACACCCAGAAATATCACATCGAGGATGTCCATCGTGCCGGCGGCATCATGGGGATTCTGGGCGAGCTGGACCGTGCCGGCGTGCTGGATACCTCAGTGCCGACCGTCTATGGCGACTCGCTGTCTGCGGCGCTGGAAGAGTGGGACATCATGCGTTCGCCCACTGATGAAGTCATCGAGTTCTATCGCGCCGGCCCGGGTGGTATCCCGACCCAGACCGCCTTCTCGCAGAGCGCGCGCTGGCCGAGCCTGGATGGTGATCGCGCCCAGGGCTGTATCCGCGACTACGACCATTGCTTCTCCACCCAGGGCGGCCTGGCCGTGCTGTACGGCAACATCGCACTCGATGGTTGCGTGGTGAAGACCGCTGGCGTCGATGACTCCATCCTGGTCTTCGAAGGCCGTGCCTACGTCTGTGAGTCACAGGATCAGGCGGTGGAAGACATCCTGGCCGACAAGGTCAAGGAAGGCGACGTCGTGATCATCCGCTACGAAGGGCCGAAGGGCGGTCCGGGCATGCAGGAAATGCTCTACCCGACTTCCTATCTCAAGTCCAAGGGGCTGGGCAAGGCGTGTGCGCTGCTCACCGACGGTCGTTTCTCCGGCGGTACCTCAGGCCTGTCCATTGGCCACGCGTCTCCGGAAGCGGCGGCGGGCGGCGCCATCGGTCTGGTCGAGCATGGCGACACCATCCTGATCGACATCCCGAACCGCACCATCAACGTCAAGCTGAGCGACAGCGAGCTGCATGAGCGCCGTGAAGCGATGGATGCCCGCGGCAAGGATGCCTGGAAGCCGAGCATCCAGCGCAACCGTCGCGTCTCCGCCGCGCTCAAGGCCTATGCCTTGCTGGCGACTTCCGCTGACAAGGGCGCCGTGCGTGACCTGAGCAAGCTGGACTGAGTGTCGGTCTCGGATATCTGACTCGGTCTCTGAGCAGGCCTCTGCACTGAAACACCGCGCAAGCCTGTGTGACTCCTGTATGTCTTCTTTGTGAGTACTGAGTGAGTCAAACGACAACGGCCATCCTTCGGGGTGGCCGTTGTCGTTGATGGGAATGTGTCTGAAGGGCATCCGTGGCAGGCCGCACACACGAAAGGCGCCACTCAGGGCAGATCGGGCGAGGGGAAGCCGGACGGTGACTGGGGGCTTGCGAAGGTGTCGGTCGGGATGACCGGCTCAAGCTCCAGGAAACGCACGCGATTGCGTCCCTGGCGTTTGGCTTTCTTGAGTGCGTGCTGGGCGCGCTCACAGAGCTCGAGTCGATTGGCCAGCGTGAGCGTATCGGGCGCCGGGTGATAGCAGGTCAGCCCGATGCTGCAGGTGACCGGCCCATCGAGACCATGCAGTTCTGCCGTGGCATGGCGGACGCGCTCGGCGAGTATGATGGCGCCGCTGGAATCGGTCTGGCCCAGCACCGCAATCAGCGAGCCATCATCACGCTGGCTGAGCAGGTCGCTCTTGCGTGTCGCGTTGCGCAGGATGGTGGAGACCTGTTGCAGTGCGCGGTCTCCTGCGGTGCGGCCGTACTGGCGATTGAAGTCGGTGAAGGCATCCACGTTGAGCAGCAGGATCGACAGTGGCTGCCCATGACGTGCACTGCGCGCGATCTCGCCATCCAGCTGCTGCTCGAAGATCTCGGCGGGCAACAGCTTGTCCAGCACCGACGGCGCGGCCGGGCCCGAGGGTGCCATGCTGGCCAGCTTGTGCCGCATGCGGGCCAGGCTTTCCTCGTGGGAGCGTCGCTCGCTGAGGTCCTGGTGCTGGCTGAGAATGACGCCGGAGTGGCCGTCGATGATATCCAGATGCAGCATGACTTCGATGATCTGCCCCTGTCTGCCCAGATAGCGATGCGGCTGCTCGAAGTGGGTGATCTCGCCGGCTTGCATGGCCAGAAGCGCCTCCTGACAGGCCTGCATGTCAGCAGGGTGAGAGACATCCTCCAGCGCGCCACGCTGCAGTTCACTCCTCTCCGTCCCCAGCAGCTGCGCCAGCGCTGGGTTGAGACGTGTCCAATGACCATGGAAGTCCATGATCGCCATCGGAAGCTGGCAGCGCGAGAACAGCAGCTCCATCTCCTGGTAGGCGAGGCGCAGGTTGCTCAGTTCACTGGCAAGCCGCTTGCGCTCATTCTCGCGATCGATCAAGCCTCCCAGAAGGCTGGCCAGTGTCTCGACCAGTGCACGATCGCTGGCGCTGAAATCTGCCGCGCGCGGTGAGCTGTCGCCGAAGCAGACGGTGCCGGTCAGACGGCCTTCGGTCCATACCGGGGCGGCGATATAGCTCTGGAAAGGCATCGATTTGAGGGCCGGATGCGCCTCGAGTGCTGACGTGGTCGCGATATTGGCGTAGGCGATGCAGCCAGCCTGCTCAACGACTTCATTGCAGTAGGTCTCGTTCAGCGGTGCTATCGCGCCCTCGACCTTGCCGGGCGGCGGATTGACCGCCGCCATGATTTCATAGCGATTGGCCTCTGCGTGACCCAGGATGCCGGTGGTCATCCCCAGCAGGCGGCAAGCGGTCACCAGGTACTCTCTGAGCTGTTCGTTGAAGGTTCCCGCAGGGGCGAGTGTCAGGGCAAACAACGCTTGCAGCTGGGCGGGAACGAGATTCTCATTGAGGAAGACAGTCGCGGCGGCGGCCTGTGGCGAGAGATCTGAGGTATCAACTGGACTCGAGTGCCCCGAGAAGGGTGGTCGCGCGGGCGGAGTAGGCAGCATGTGACATCCTTATCTTGCATGTTGCGGGGAGAGGGAATGACCAAAGAAAGAGTATGGCGGTTGGGAGCGATGAACGGGCGTTTTGCCGGGGCAGGAAATCAACTGTTCATACACGTAAGACTGGCGGGGCCTTTTGAGGTGCGACTGGATCAGAGGCGCGCCGGGACGTGACTCTGGTGGTGGTACAAAAGAAACGGGGAGACCGGTCGATGGCTGATCGACGGCCTCCCCGACAAGTTCTTTCTCTGCCCACCATGATGCGTCGTCATGCGTGGCAGAGTCTGTGTGCCGCTTGTCCTGTCATCCGTGTCCTGTGCCGTTTCACACCTTGTATCACCGGTGGGGGCAGGCAGGATCCCGCTGGTGTCATGCGTAACGCTCCTGGCTCAGGCGGCTTCTGCCAGCTGAGGTTCCGCTGTCGCTTCCATATCGATGGCTTCCAACGCCAGTTCGATCGAGAACCAGTTGTCGTTCAGCCACAATTCCAATGCTTCATTGCTCATGCACATCGTCAAGTCTCCCCGAGAGTAGTGGCAGCGCGTGTGTGTCATGGTGTGCTGCCGGTAAGCAGCAATCATCAGTATGGCGTCTCCTTGCCGAGAGCGAATGAAGTTTGCGCGACGATATGATGTCAGCAGTCTTGGATAGCGAAAGCAGGACATCACCCATGGTCAAATTCCCATGGGTGATGTCCTGCTTTTCGTGAAGGGTGAGTCTCTCAGTCTCGAGAGATGCTGCTTGCCAAGGAAAGCTTCTATTTGCCAAGGAGCGCTTCAGGCTGCTGGCGTGGCGTCACGCTGTAGGCGTGGTCTCAGACTGAAAGGAGCGATCCTCAGCGGCGAGTGAAGGAGCGCAGCAGACTGCGAATCAGTGACCGACCCAGCTGCGACCCCAGGGCGCGCATCACGGACTTGAGCAGGGTCTCCATGACGCTCTGACGCTGTCTGCCGCCTGAGTGTGGGGCGCTTTCGGCCACCGGACTTGTGTGCTCGGTGTCGCGGCGGGTAGCGCTGGCAGCGGCTTGAGCGCTTCCATCACGTTCTGTAGCAGGCGGCGTGGTGTCAGGCGTTGTCGCTGGCGTCTCCTCCGGCCGAGCCTGGGCCATCGCCGAGCTCGTCAGTTGCGCCTCGAGACGCTCGTGAGCCGATTCACGGTCTATCACCTCATCGTAGCGACCGGCCAATGATGAGCTTGCCAGCAGCGCTGCGCGCTCGCCGTCACTCAACGGGCCGATCCGTCCACGCGGTGGGGCGATCAAGGTGCGCTCCACCTGGGTGGGCGTGCCCTTGCTGTCGAGCACCGAGACCAGTGCCTCGCCCACGCCCAGCTCCGTGATCACCTGAGCCGTATCGAGGGTAGGGTTGGGGCGGAAAGTCTCGGCAGCGGTCTTGACGGCCTTCTGGTCGCGCGGAGTGAAGGCGCGCAGGGCATGTTGGATCCGATTGCCCAGCTGGCCGAGCACGTCATCGGGGATGTCGGCGGGGGATTGGGTCACGAAGTAGACGCCGACCCCCTTGGAGCGAATCAGGCGCACCGTCTGCTCGAGGCGCTCAAGCAATGCCTTGGGAGCGGCATCGAACAGCAGGTGGGCCTCGTCGAAGAAGAACACCAGCACCGGGCGATCGGCATCGCCGCGCTCAGGGAGGGTGCGAAAGAGCGTCGACAGGAACCACAGCAGGAAGGTGGTATAGAGGCGTGGGCTCTGCATCAGCTCACGCCCATCGAGCAGATTGATGAAGCCGCGTGTCTGCTCTCCCTCGCCCGTGGTTGCCAGCATGTCATTGATGTCGAGCGCCGGTTCGGCGAAGAAGCGCTCGCCGCCCTGGGTGGCCAGCACATGCACCCGGCGCAGCATGGCACCGAGGCTCTGGGGGCTGACACTGCCATAGCGCTCCTCGAAGTTTTCGCGCTCACGCTCGATATGCTTCAGCAGGCTGATCAGGTCCTTGAGGTCGATCAGCTCCAGCCCTTCACGCTCGGCATGATCGAAGGCCAGGTGCATCAGGCCACTCTGGGTGTCGTTCAATTCCAGCAGGGTCGACATCAGCTCAGGCCCCATGGAAGCCACGCTGGCACGCACCGCATGCCCACTCTTGCCGAACAGATCCCACAGCCTGACGGGAGCGGCCTGAGGCTGCCAGTCATTGATGCCGAGGCTGGCGAGGCGTTCATCGACGCGCGGATGCGGGTTACCCGCCGCGGCGATGCCGGAGAGGTCACCCTTGACGTCGGCGGTGAACACCGGCACTCCCATGCGCGAAAACTCTTCTGCCAGCACCTGTAACGTGACGGTCTTGCCGGTACCTGTCGCACCGGCGACCAGGCCGTGTCGATTGGCCAGTGCCCCGGCTAGCGTGATGTGGCCCTTGGGTCCCTGTCCGGCGAGTCCCCCGATCAGCACGTCTGGCATGTGAGTCTCCTGTCATTCAGGTGGTAGCGGTGCTTGCAGAGGGAGGTGTGGCGACCACTGGCGATGACCGCAGAGATGGGCGATGTCATGGAGCTGTAGGGTTACAAAATGTTTCGTTGAGTAAAATACTGCAAGCCATCTTGCGCCACTTGACGCATGGCGTCAGGAAATCGACATGCGGAAAGCCGCCTGATGAGCGGCCAGAAGCCCATATGGGCGCTAATTAAACGCGAGTCGATATCTCACTCTTGTATAGGAAATCTGGAGAAAAGATATTTTTCTTTCCCTTCTCTGCTTGAAAGTCAGGCCCTGTAGTTCCATATCTTTAGGCATCAGGGCGCATGTGACGCAACACGCCTCGGCAGATTGACGCTTTCGTCAAGAATGACACCAGCAGGCTCGAGTACAACTCTGGTGACGTTTTTCAAGAATGCTCCGACAAGCAGCCGACGCGCTAGAGGATGTTTGAGACATGCGCCGCAAAGATTTGACGCAGTACCACAAGACGTCGTTGAGATTGGTAGAAGCGTCTTGTGGAGCCTGGAACTCGAGACACCCAGTCTCGGGATTCTTGAAGGCTTACCGGCAACGGCCGAGCGAATCATCTGCTCGTCTCTTGCAACAGACCGCTACTGGAGGATGGATCATGAAGAAGCTGACTGCTGCACTTTTCGCGACTGCCTTGGCACTGCCGACCACTGCTGCCTTTGCCGAGCACCACGAGTCCAGCAACACCGGTTCCGCCAACACTGGCGCCCACTCCACCAAGGTAGAGGGCGGTACCGCTGCGGGTCATGAAGATGGCAAGGTGTATAATGATACCGAACGCAACACCGAGAGTGGTTCTGCCAACACCAAGAAGGATTCCATGATGGTGGAAGGTGGCACGGCCCAGTCCGAGTCCGCCAAGCACGGCAAGGTCATGGACAAGGGCGAAGACCACATGGGCGTCAGCCCGGAATCCGGCTCGTCCAACACCGCCGATGGCAGCATGAAGACCGAATAAACGTGTCTTGACGGTCTGGTCCCAGGTCAGACCCGCAATGGATCTTGCGGTGCCTGAACGAGTCGCCAGCACGACCCGCTTGAGCGCATCGCGAGTGAAACGACTAGCCCCCGCCATTGGCGGGGGCTTGTCGTCGTATGGGGGCATGCAAGGCAGGGTGTGGGGGGCAGGAAAGAAGGGGGGCTGGGCGCTTGTGGCCAGTGCCTTGTTGCCAGTGCTTGCCATCAATGCCTGCCAACAGCGCTTGCCAGCAAGTCCCTACCACCAGCGAGGGCTGTAGGTATCTTCCCCGGCCAGCAGGCGTTCGCGGGCCATGAACAGCGCCGCGACCGCACGCGCCTCGTGGAAGTCCTCACGTGCCAGCAGCGCCGGCAGCTCATCGAGGCGGTGGCGCTCGACGACCAGCGGTTCCGGTTCATCGCCCGGCAGGCGCTTTTCGAACAGATCGCGCGCCAGCATCACGTTCATGCGGTGATCCATGTAGTTGGGCGCCAGGCTCAGTTCGGCCAGTGGTTCGATGTTGTGTGCGCCATAACCGCATTCTTCCATCAATTCGCGATTGGCGGCGGTCACCGGGTCCTCGCCCGGGTCGATCAGTCCCTTGGGCAGGGTCAGCACATATTGCTCAGGGCCAGCGGCATATTCGCGGATCATCAGCACGTGGTCGGGGTCGGGCATGGCGACGATCATCACCGCGCCGTGACCGCCGCTCTTGAGGCGCTCGAAGCTACGGGTGGCGCCATTGGAGAAGGTCAACTCCAGCGCCTCGACGGCGAACAGGCGCGAGCGAGCGACCTCGCGGCGTGAGTCGATCCGCGGCGGCGTCAGCGTGTGGCTGGTGTCTGATTGATTCATGGTCGGGTGAACGGTATCTGGCGCATCATCCATCGCAAGTCCTCGCGAGGCAGTATGAGAAGAGAGAATACTGTCGCTCATCGTGGCAGGCCGCCGCGAGCGGGGCAATCACAAGCCGCCATCCCCCCTTGTTGCACATGCGCGCCCGTGGGCCATGCTTTACACTATGTGGCCAAATTTCCCTCTGGCTGACAGAACCCGATGCTTGACTGGAACACTATCGACACCGTGCTGTTGGACATGGACGGCACTCTGCTTGACCTTCACTTCGACAGCCACTTCTGGCTCGAACATCTGCCCAGGCGCTATTGCGAGCTGCACCGACTCGATGAGGCGCTGCAGGCCGATCTCAAGGCGCGCATCATCAGCGAGTCCGGCACGCTCAACTGGTACAGCCTCGATTACTGGAGCCGTGAGCTCGAGCTCGACGTCGTCGCCCTGAAGCGTGAAGTGCAGCACCTGATCGGCTATCGCCATGAGGCCGAGGACTTCCTCGCCTGGCTGCGCGATCAGCCGCAACGCGTGGTGCTGGCGACCAACGCCGACCGTCATGGCATCGATCTCAAGTTCGCGCTGACCGGCATGGGTGACTACTTCGACGCCGTGGTGTCGTCCGCGGATCTGGGCCACGCCAAGGAAGAGCAGGCCTTCTGGCGCAAGCTCAACGAGATCGAGCCCTTCGATCCGGCGCGTACCCTGTTCATCGATGACAATCCGCAGGTGCTGGAAAGTGCCCACACCTATGGCATTGCCCATCTGCTGGGCGTGCGTCAGCCGGATTCGAAGCGCCCTGCGCGTGATTTCGAACGTGTGCACGGCCTGGACGGCTTTGCAGTGCTGACACAAGGCGCGGGGCCCGAGGTGGACAATGCCGGAGTCTCGAGCGACGGGGAGGGCAAGGGGGCGTCATGAGCGATCAGGTACGTATCGACAAGTGGTTGTGGGCAGCGCGCTTCTTCAAGACGCGTGGCATGGCCAAGAAGGCCATCGAGGGCGGCAAGATCCAGTACAACGGCGGCAAGGTGAAAACCTCCAAGACCGTCGAGATCGGCGCCGTGATCGAGGTGCCGCAGGGCTGGGATCGCCTTGTCGTCGAGGTGCTGGCCCTCAGCGACCAGCGCCGTGGCGCGCCCGAGGCCCAGAAGCTCTATCAGGAGACGCAGGAGTCCCGCGAGCGCCGTGAGCGTGAGGCCGAGACGCGTCGCCTCGGCAATCAGGGCATGACGCCGCCTCCCGGCCGTCCTGACAAGAAACAGCGCCGCAACATCCATCGCTTCCAGCGTCAGGATGCCGATAGCTGAGCCAGCGCGAGTCACCGCCGGGTGCCTTGGCACCGACCGGCAGAATTTCCATACCGATGTGTGTCAGCACATCGTTGTTGGCGGCCTGACATGGGGGCGCTTGTGCGCTCTCCCTTCACGCCTGCCTTGAGGTCCCTCAATGAGCGAACACGACATGCAAGATTCCCATTCCACTGACGATGCGGCCGCGCCGAGCTTCGATCAGATCCAGCGCTTCCTGTTCGATGCCACCAACGTGCGTGGCGAGATCGTCACACTCGACAAGGCCTACGCCGAGGTGCTCGATCGTCACTCCTACCCACAGGCCATCTCGCGCCAGCTGGGCGAGATGCTGGCGGCCGTGGCGCTGCTGACCGAGACCATCAAGCTCGATGGCACCATGACGCTGGAAGTGCGCGGCACCGGTATCGTGCGCCAGCTGATGGCCGAGTCGAACCCCGGCGGTGAGCTGCGCGCCATCGCTCGTCTCGGCGATGAAGCGGTGTTGCCGACGGAAGAGTCCAGTCTGCAGGAGCTGGTCGGCCAGGGGCAGATCGTGATCACCCTCGACCCACGTGAAGGCAAGCGCTATCAGGGCATCGTGGCCATCGATCAGGACAGCCTCGCCGGCTGTCTGGAGAGTTACTTCAGCCAGTCAGAGCAGCTGCCGACCCGCCTGTGGCTGATGGCCGATGGCAAGCGCACTGGCGGCGTGATGCTGCAGCAGCTGCCCAACGATGAGGCCAACAAGGACCCGGATGCCTGGGAGCGCGTCGTGCACCTGGCCGAGACCCTCAAGGCCGAGGAGCTGCTGGCGCTGGACCAGCAGGAAGTGCTGCATCGTCTCTATCACGAAGAAACCGTGCGCATCTATGAGCCCAAGGCGCTGCGTTTCGGCTGCACCTGTTCGCGCGAGCGTCTGGGCGCTGCCCTGCACAGTATCGCCGCCGACGAGCTGCGTCAGATCGTCGCCGAGCAGGGCGAACTGGCCACCCAGTGTCACTTCTGTCATACCCGCTATTCCTTCAGTGCCGCGGAAGTGGAAGCGATCATCGAAGATCCTGACGCCGAAAGTCCCGTCGTGCATTGAGCTTTTCCCAACGCGCCGGCGACTGGCCCCAGGGACGATGATCGTCTGACATATCGTCGTCCGTCAGGCGGCGGTGCCTGCGCCAAGGTGTTGCAACAATGGGCGTTTCCGCCCGACACCCTTTTTGCCATAATGCCTTGCCAGCACAGGGCCGGATGCCCTGTGCTGGTGGTATCGACGGTGTCATGGCATGCCGTCATGCGCGATCGGGCAGCAACGATCGATCACAAAATAAGCCTGTGGCATGTACCTCGGGCATCTGGCTTCAGCCATCAAGAGAGAGGGCGGCCCTGAGCCGCGGAGACGCGAATGAGCAAGCATCAAGACAGTGCGGTGACCACTCACACCAATCTCAGCAGCGCAGAGCTGATCGAGCTGGCAGTGGCTCGCGGCGAAGGACGTCTGGCCGACAACGGCGCGCTGGTCGTGGAGACGGGAGCCCGTAGCGGACGCTCCCCGAACGACCGCTTCATCGTCGACGAGCCGTCCACTTCGGACGCCATCGACTGGGGCAGCGTCAATCGCCCGTTCAGCCCGGAGCGTTTCGACGCCCTGTGGGAGCGCGTCGAGGATTATCTCGGCGAGCGCGACAGCTTCGTCTCCGAGCTGCATGTCGGGGCTGACCTCGAGCACTACCTGCCGATCCGCGTGACCACCGAGACGGCCTGGCACAACCTGTTCGCGCGTACCATGTTCGTGCGTCCGGACAGCTTCAATGCCAAGGACAAGAGTGAATGGACCATCCTCAACGCGCCGCACTTCACCTGCGAGCCTGAGCGTGATGGCACCAACTCCGACGGCGTCGTGCTGATCAACTTCGCGCGTCGCCGTGTCCTGCTGGCGGGCATGCGTTATGCCGGTGAGATGAAGAAGGCCATGTTCTCGGTGCAGAACTTCCTGCTGCCGGAAAAGGACGTGCTGCCGATGCACTGCTCCGCCAACGTCGGTGACGACGGCGAGACCACGCTGTTCTTCGGCCTGTCCGGCACCGGCAAGACCACCCTGTCCGCCGACCCGGCGCGTTACCTGATCGGTGATGACGAGCATGGCTGGGGCGAAGGCACCGTCTTCAACATCGAAGGCGGCTGCTACGCCAAGTGCATCGACCTCTCCGAGAAGAACGAGCCGGTGATCTGGAGCGCGATCAAGTTCGGTGCCGTGCTGGAAAACGTGGTGCTGGATGACCGTCGTGGCGCGGATTACGGTGATGACCGTCTGAGCCAGAACTCGCGTGCCGCCTACCCGCTGGAGCACATCGAGAAGCGTGTGCCGGAAAACCGTGCCGGCGAGCCGAATGCCATCGTCTTCTTGACCTGCGACATGTCCGGCGTGCTGCCGCCGGTGTCCGTGCTCAGCAAGCAGGCCGCTGCCTACCACTTCCTGTCCGGCTACACCGCCAAGGTCGGCTCCACCGAGATGGGCTCCACCGCTGGTCTGGAAGCGACCTTTTCCACCTGCTTCGGCGCGCCGTTCTTCCCGCGCCCGGCACGTGAATACGCTGACCTGTTGATCAAGCGCATCGAGGCCTTCGGTTCACGCGTCTACCTGGTCAATACCGGCTGGACCGGTGGCTCCTACGGTGAGGGCGGCTCACGCTTCTCCATCCCGACCACGCGCGGCATCATCAGCGCGATCCAGAACGGTGCTCTGGCGGACATCGAGACGCGTCACATCGACGTGCTCAACCTGGATGTGCCGGTGCGCGTGCCGGGCGTCGACTCCAGCCTGCTCGACCCGCGTGAGACCTGGGAAGACCGCGCCGCCTACGACAGCAAGGCACGTGACCTGTCAGCCAAGTTCGTCGAGAACTTCAAGAAGTTCGCCGGCGTGGATGAGGCGATCATCGCGGCAGGCCCGACCCTGGTCTGACGATCAACGGGATTGATCGCAAGCGTTAAGCAAGAAGCCTCGTCCGGTATTCCGGGCGAGGCTTTTTCGTGTCTGCTGCCTTTCTCGTCAACAGCTGCCGTCATCACCTGCTGTCGGGCCTGTCAGGGGGCTGTCAGGGACTGCCTCCGGCGGCCAGCGAGCGGTTGGCAGGGCCGTCGAAGGTATCTTCGGCAGCGAGCGGCTCCGAGCCTTGCGCAGCGCCGGTATGTTGCTCGATACCCTCACCTTGCTCAACACCACCACTTTGCTCGAGGCCGGGCTCAGTGTTGCTGGCCTCGGTGCGGCGTGACGCGCCTTCGTTGGCGGTTTTGGCAAGGTCTTCGTCGGCGGTGTCGACCAGGCCTTCGGGCGAGCGCTCGGCGACGAAGGGCGCCGGCGGCTGATACCACCAGCGGGTTGTCCAGGCTCGCATCACTCGCTCCGGGTACCAGGTCTTGCCGAGGCTGCCGTTGTAGCGCGCCAGCGCATCGGTGATGTCACCTTTCTCGCGCTTGAGGTAGTGGGCAAGAATGGTCGCGCCGTAACGCAGGCTGGTGTCCTGATCGAGCAGATTGTCGCCGGGCTCGCCGATCTCACGCTTCCAGAAGGGCATGACCTGCATCAGGCCGCGCGCCCCGGCGTGGGAGACCGCGGTGGGTTTGAAGGCGCTCTCGACCTGGATAACGGACAGGATCAGCTCCGGTGCCAGGCCTGTGCGCGTCGCTTCGCGGCGCACCTTGCGCAACAGGTCGATGCGCGCGGCGCGGTCGGGCATGTAGCGCTCCAGCCGCTGCTGCATGCTCAATACCCAGTGCAGAGCATCGATGGGGTCCTCGAAGGTCTCGGGCTCGGCCAAGGCCTCGCGCAGGCTGTCACGCAGCCCCGGCGACAACCCATGCTCGGGGATCGCGGCGGCGGCCTGCACAGGGGGGCTTGTCAGGCCGGTAGACGCGGCGCTCAGCGTCAGCAGGACAGCGGCCAGCCATGGGCGCAGGCGGCGATGTAAGGTGTCGCCTGCAGCGCCTGTCACGGGCGGCGCTGAAGGGGAAATCGATGAGATGGTCATGCGCAGTCCCTGCGTATCAATCATGGCGCCATTATGCCGTTACCGCGGCGTTGACGGTAATGGGATGTTCAAGGAAGGCACATAACGAGACAGCCCGCCCTCGAGAAGAGGAGCGGGCTGTCCCGGGTACTGCGCTAGCGTCAGCCGCGAGCGAGTGGCTCAGGCGGCTCGAGTTCAGCTCGCGCTGCGCTCGGCCAGGAAGTCCAGCAGGCTGTCGACGGCGATCATGGTCGCTTCGTCATCGGTGCGACCCTTGTACTCGTACTCGCCATTGTCGAGACCGCGATCACCGATCACCAGACGATGCGGAATGCCCAGCAGCTCGCCGTCGGCGAACTTGTTGCCCGGGCGCAGATCACGATCATCCAGCAGCACGTCGTAACCGGCAGCCGTCAGCTCCTGATAGACGCGCTCGGCAGTCTCGCTGACACGCACGGACTTGTGGGCGTTCATCGGCACGATGGCGACCTGGAAGGGCGCGATGGCTTCCGGCAGCACGATGCCGCCCTTGTCGTTGCCCTGCTCGATGGCAGCGGCGACCACGCGGGTCACGCCGATGCCGTAGCAGCCCATGGACAGCGGCTGTGCCTTGCCGTTCTCGTCGAGCACGGTGGCGTTCATGGCCTCTGAGTACTTGGTGCCGAGCTGGAAGATGTGACCCACCTCGATACCGCGTGCGATATCGATCACGCCCTGGCCGTCCGGTGACGGATCACCGGCGACGACGTTGCGGATATCGGCGATTTCCGGCAGCGGCAGATCACGCTCCCAGTTGAGGCCGAAGTGGTGCTTGCCTTCGATATTGGCACCGGCACCGAAATCGCTCATCAGCGCGACGCTGCGATCGATGATGATCGGCATCTCGAGGCCGACCGGGCCGAGGGAACCGAAACCGGCACCGACGGCGGCGCGCACTTCCTCATCGCTGGCCATGGTCAGCGGCTCGGCGACCTGTGGCAGGTGCTCGGCCTTGATCTCGTTCAGCTCGTGGTCGCCACGTACCATCAGCGCGATCAGACCACCTTCGACGCCTTCGGCCGCCTTGACGATCAGCGTCTTGACGGTCTTCTTGATGTCCAGGCCATGCTGCTCGACCAGCGCGGCGATGGTCCTGGCGTTCGGCGTGTCGACCAGCTGCATCTCCTGGGTCGGTGCCGCGCGCTCAGGCGTCTCGCCCAGCGGAGCCGGCAGCGCTTCACACTTCTCGATGTTGGCGGCGAAATCGGAGCCGGTGGAGAAGGCGATGGCGTCTTCACCGGAGGCGGCCAGCACGTGGAATTCGTGGGAGCCGGTCCCACCGATGGAGCCGTTGTCGGCGATGACGGGACGGAAGTCGAGACCCAGGCGCGTGAAGATGCGCACGTAGGTGTCATACATCACCTGATAGGTCTCTTTCAGGGATTCTTCGCCCAGGTGGAAGGAGTAACCATCCTTCATCACGAACTCGCGTGAGCGCATCACACCGAAGCGCGGACGAATCTCGTCGCGGAATTTGGTCTGGACCTGGTAGAAGTTGGCCGGCAGCTGCTTGTAGCTGTTCAGCTCACGACGCGCGAGGTCGGTGATGACTTCCTCGTGGGTCGGGCCGACACAGTAGTCGCGCTGGTGACGGTCAACCACGCGCAGCAGCTCGGGGCCGTACTGCTCCCAGCGACCGGACTCCTGCCACAGCTCGGCTGGCTGCACGGCTGGCATCAGCAGTTCCTGGGCACCGGAGCGGTCCATCTCTTCACGCACGATGCGCTCGACCTTGCGCAGTGTGCGCAGGCCCAGTGGCATCCAGGTGTAGAGGCCGGAGGTCAGGCGACGGATGAAACCGGCCCGCAGCATCAGCTGGTGGCTGACGACTTCGGCGTCGGACGGGGTTTCCTTGAGAGTGGAAATCAGCAGTTGACTGGCACGCATGGGCTCAGCGATCCCTCGACTTGTCGCTTTGATCGGTACGCTTCGCAGTCGCGAAGCATGAACAGGCAGGTCTTCGGCACGCCTTTTACAGGCGTATCAGCGAAGCAGACTGAGCGCATTGTACTGCCGCGAGCCTTGGAGGGGCAAAGTGCATGGCCTGACTGGAAAAATCCGCGCCGGCCTGCCGATACTGGTGACACGGGATTTCCCTTTGGAGAGAGCCGTGAACGGGTTTCTCGGGGAGGTCTGACAAGGAGACAAGGATATGTCGTCGCTCGATCAGCGCTTGGGATGCGTGCGCGTCAGACATCGCTGGCCCTTGAAGGTGGGGCTTGTGTTGCTCGTACTGGGAGCGTGCCTGAGCGCCTCCCTGTGGCTGGTGAGTCTTTTCCTGCCGATCCCTTTCGTCGATGAGGGAGTGCATTTCGCGCAGGTTCGCCAGTTTCTCGCCAGCGACTGGGGTCAGCATCCCAAGCTGACCACCCTGACGCTATATCACGCCACCATGGCGGTGACGTTGATGACGCTCCAGACGTTGGGGGAGTGGCTCAATCTTCCTCTCGCAGCCGACGCCATGGCCGGACGCTGGCCTGAGATGCCCTCGGTTGACTGGGTGCGAGGTCTGTCGTTGCTGGGCTTCAGTGCCATGGCATGCATGGTCTGGCGGGCGCTGCCGAGCGTCTATCGGCGCCTGGACCCCATGCTCGATGAGAGCGGCGCCCGGCAACAGGCGAATCGTCAGAGCTGGCAGTGGCTATGGCTGCCGATCATCTTTCCCTATCTGGCGCTGGTGTATACCGACCCGTGGATCATCGCCCTGGTCGCGCTGCAGCTCGTCGCGCTGGTGCATGAGCGGCGCCTGGCGTTGCTGGCCTTGATCCTGGTCGGGCTCGGCTTGCGGCAGGACAGCATCGTGCTGCTCGGGCTGTGGGGCGGTCTATTGCTGTTCATGGCGCATGCGCAGTCTGGGGCTCACTCTCAGGCTGTCGGCATGGCGCCACCGCTGCGCTCGCCGTTGCGTCAGCTTTCTGTCTGGTGGGGCCTGATCGTGCGCTGGTGGTGGGTGGCCGTGATTCCGGTGGCCGCCTTCATCGGGTTTGTTCTCTGGAACGACGGCATTGCCATGGGCGATACCGGCCGTCATCAGGCCGGTTGGCACACCGGCAATCTCGGCTATTACCTGGGCGTGATCGGCGTGGTGTTTCTGCCGTTGTGGCTGGCCGACTTGCCGAGGCAGTGGCATCTGCTGTGGCGTCTGTGCACCCAGGGTGCCTGGCCATGGCGGGGCATTCTGCTGCTGATAGCGCTGGCGGGCGTGTGGGTCATGCTGGTGATGAGCTTTGAGGTGACGCATGACTACAATTTCCAGCGCTGGACGATCCGCAATACCTGGCTGTTATGGCTCAATGACCACCCGGTGGGGCTGTGGGTCACCATGTTGCTGACCACCAGCATGGCACTCTGGTGGCTGAGGGCGCCGCTACGGCTGGGGCATGGTGGCCTGCTGTTGGTGATGCTTGCCTTGATGGTCTGCACGCGTGAGCTGATCGAGACGCGCTACATGCTGCCCCTGGTCACGATCTTCCAGCTGCTGCGCTGTGCAGAGCGAGCGGAAGTGGAGCGCGCGATGACGCTCTGGGCGATAGCGATGGGGGCGCTGCTGATGGCGGGATTGGTGCTGACGCGCACCCTGCCATGAGGCGGTGGCAGGGTGTTTTGGAGGCTCACTCGATGGCGGGGGCTTCAGGCCTGATGGCGTTTCGCCGCCGGGGTCTGGGCATCATGACCGGTAGGGGGTTTTATTGGCACCAGCACCGATGCCAGAGCCACCACGCGGTGGCTCGGCGACCCAGGCATAGGCAGCCTCGCGCTCGTCGGGTGAGAAGTGGCGCACCTCGATGGAGCGCACCAGATGCTTGCTGAACTCAGTGACATGGCGCAACCAGTCGGCCTTGCTGATGATGGCTTCGCGCTCGAAGTCTCCCAAGTGGCGCAGGGCATAGCCGATATCATTGAGCAGGGCGGCGGGCGTGATCAGGCCAAAGCGTTCAATCTCCACCAGCAGCGAGATTCGCTCATGGCGCGCCAGGCGTTCGTCGCATTCCTTGATGATGGGGGCGAGCGAAGCCTGATCGATATGCCCCGCGAGATGCAGGGCGACAACGTGATCGGCGGGACTCTTGAGCAGTGTCAGCATGTTTGGCTCCTGCACTGATGCATGTTGGCTGGGCGAGCCGTGCTGGAAACCAGCGCTGGCGTCGCTACCTCTTCAGTGTAGTCGCATGTAAGCCGCTTGCTGGCGTCTGGCCGAGCGATTGTCGGCACTGTTCGTGTCGAGGAGCTGCCAGCAACGGCTATCTCCTTCGGCATCTGGCCGCGAGGCATGACGAGCGGAGCAGTGCTCAGGTACGAAAAGCATCAGACTCGAAAAGTATCAGGCATGAAAAGTGACCGGCTTGAAAAGTATCAGGCATGAAAAAGCGCCGCCCCTCGTGAGAGGAGCGGCGCTCTTGAATTCAGTATGACTCTTGCTTGATCTGGTACGGCCAGCCGGACTCGAACCGGCACGCCCGAAGGCAGGAGATTTTAAGTCTCCGGTGTCTACCGATTCCACCATGGCCGCGCAGACTGGCGCATAACTTATCATATTTCAGATCAAGGTCAACTTTAATGGCAATGACACCTTGCTTAATACGTGATTTAACTGACTGTTATGCAATGAAATTGCGACGCTGAATGGTCATCGTGAGCGGTGACATTGAGACAGGAGAGCAGAGCGATTTTTACCCGGCATGATCACGGCAAGCGACGCGAAAAGGTGCGCGGTGGAGAAGGGCAGGAAAACAGAGGGTCAGCACCGAGCGCGAAGGCGCACAGGGGGAATCATTCATGGGATCAGGGCGGCTGTCAGAATCACTGGACAGATGAAAACAGAGATATCACGTGGCAAGGCAACGACTTGGCAAGACGTAGACCAGGTGATAGTCAGGCGAAAAAAGCGCCAGGGTTGCAGCAATGCAAATCGAAACAAGCAAGGGAAGTGTGACGACCCGAAGGGGGTGGGTGTCATAGCCATTCCAGAGAGAAACAGGGGATGTTTCGGTATCTGAAATGGAGGCTGGAGTCGGAATCGAACCGGCGTACACGGAGTTGCAGTCCGCTGCATGACCACTCTGCCATCCAGCCTCAATGATCGAGATGTCAGTCGAAACTGATGCCTGATCCGAGGAGTATCCACTGATGCTGCTGCAGATACATGAGTCAGTAAATCAGGTGGATGTTGCGCTACCTGTGTTACTGGAGCGGGAAACGAGATTCGAACTCGCGACCCCAACCTTGGCAAGGTTGTGCTCTACCACTGAGCTATTCCCGCTGAACTCGAGGTCGAATTATACGGATAATTCCCATGCTGTCAAACAGTTAATGAAAAATTGTCTCGCGAGTCAGGTCGCTGGAAACGAAACGCCCACCGGCCATAGGGGCGGTGAGCGTTGAGGCATTCGCAGCATCTCGTGGCTGAACGGGGTGTCAGACCGAGCGCACCAGTTCCGGCCAGGCGGCGCGCAGGTAGCTGATCATCGACCACAGCGTCAGCGCAGCCGAGATATACAGCAGGGCGAGGCCGGCGTCCCCTCCGACACTGCCCGGGGCGAAGAACAGCAGCATGAACAGGGCGAGCATCTGGGCAGCCGTCTTCAGTTTGCCGACCCAGGACACCGCGACACTGCCGCGCTTGCCGATCTCGGCCATCCACTCACGCAGTGCCGAGATGACGATCTCGCGACCGATGATGACCAGGCTCGGGATGGTCATCCACAGGCTGTCGTAGCGTTCTATCAGCAGGCCCAGTGCCACCGCGACCATCAGCTTGTCGGCGACGGGGTCCAGGAAGGCGCCGAAGGGCGTGGTCTGATTCCACAGACGGGCCAGATAGCCATCGAACCAGTCGGTGATGGCGGCCAGTGCGAAGAGCAGCGCCGTCAGCGGCAGGCTCCATGCATAAGGCAGATAGAAACATACCACCAGCAGCGGAATGAACAGGATGCGGATCAGAGTCAGGATATTGGGGATGCTCATCGTGACGGCACGAGTCCTTGCATGAAGCGTAGGTGGCTGGGCGCAATCGAGGGCGAGTCGAGCCCCTGAAGAAAGCCGTTCGATTGACGCCGCACAAGTCGTCTATTCTAGCCTGCCGGCGGCGCATTCAGCCATGCCAAACGGCAGGTTATTCAAGCCAACGCTCTGTCACTCTTCCTTGAGCGTTGAGTCGATGGTGCCAGAGGCCACCATGTCGTGTACGGGAGGCAGCCATTCAGCGTCTGATTCATCAACCATGCAGCGCCTGGTGGATCAGCTCGGCGAGCGATTCGCTGATGCCGGGCACGCGGGCCAGTTCCGGTTTGGAGGCCTGTTTCACCCCCTGCAGACCGCCGAAGAACTTGAGCAGCTCGCGGCGCCGCTTGGGGCCGACTCCCGCGATTCCCTCCAGACTTGAGGTACGCCGCGCCTTGTCGCGTTTGGCGCGGTGACCGGCGATGGCGAAGCGGTGCGATTCATCGCGCACATGCTGGATCAAGTGCAGCGCCGGTGAGTGGCTGTCGAGGTCGAGGGTGTCGTGCACCGTCTCGATGAACAGCGTCTCGAGCCCTGCCTTGCGTGTGGTGCCCTTGGCCACCCCGAGCAGGATGATGTCGGTCACGCCGAGTGACTCGAACACCCCGCGCGCCATGTTGAGCTGCCCCTTGCCGCCATCGACCAGCAGGATGTCCGGGCGCTTGCCTTCGCCTTCCTGCAGGCGCTTGAAGCGCCGCGTCAGCGCCTGCTGCATGGCGGCGTAGTCATCGCCGGCCGTCACGCCTTCGATATTGAAGCGCCGGTAATCCGACTTGATCGGGCCGTCATGATCGAAGACCACGCAGCTGGCCACGGTCGCCTCGCCATGACTGTGGGAGATGTCGAAACATTCCAGTCGCTTGGGCACTTCATCGAGTCCCAGCGCATCGCGCAGCGACAGGAAGCGGTTGGACAGCTGCTGGCGGCTGGCCAGCTGGGTGGCCAGATGTTGCTCGGCGTTGGTCTGCGCCAGTGTCAGCCACTGGGCGCGATGGCCACGCACCTGATGCGCGACCCGTACCCGGCGTTCGGCCTTCTCGCTCAAGGCGCCTTCCAGCAGGTTGGCGTCCTCGAGGGCCAGCGAGGTCAGCACCTCATCGGGCATCTCCCTGTCCTGGCCGAGATAGTACTGACTGACGAAGCTGGTCAGCAGCTCGCTGCTGGTCAGGTCCAGGCCATTGCCCGGCGAGAAGTGGCGCGCGCCGAGCATGCGACCCTGGCGGACCGAGACCACACTGATGCAGAGTCCGCCGGGGCGCTCGGCCAGCGCCAGGATGTCGGCGTTGCCGGTGCCGGTGTCGACGTATTGCTTCTCCTGCATGCGGCGCAGCTGGGCGACCTGATCACGCAGGCGAGCCGCTTCCTCGAATTCCAGCCGCATGGCCGCGTCTTCCATCGCCTGGCTGAGCTCGTCGGTGACCTTGTCGCTCTGGCCGTTCAGGCACATCACCGCATGTTCCATGTCGCGGCGATAATCCTGCTTGCTGATGTAGTCGACACACGGCGCGGTGCAGCGGTTGATCTGATATTGCAGGCACGGGCGCTCGCGGTGGGCGAACACCGAATCCTCGCAATTGCGCAGGCGGAAGATCTTCTGCATCAGCGTCAGGGACTCGCGCACCGCGACGCTGCTCGGGTAGGGGCCGAAGTAGCGTCCGTCATTGCGCTTGTGGCGCACGCGCTTGAACTCCATCGCCGGATAGTCGTGATGCTGGCTGATGAAGACGTAAGGGTAGGATTTGTCGTCACGCAGCAGGATGTTGTAGGGCGGGCGCAGCTCTTTGATCAGGGTCTGCTCCAGCAGCAGGGCCTCGGTCTCGCTGCGCGTGATGGTGACCTGTACATCGGCAATGCGTCCGACCAGCGCCTGGGTCTTGGCATTCAGGCCGGTATTGCGGAAATAGCTGGAGAGGCGCGCCTTGAGACGCTTGGCCTTGCCCACGTACAGCACGTCACCGGCGCTATCCAGCATGCGATAGATGCCGGGCGCGTCGCTGACATGCTTGAGGAAATGGCGGGCGTCGAAGCCGGTTGCCTCGCTGCCCTGCAGCAGGTCACTGCTCGCGTCGCTGGTGATCAGGCGGCTGGAGACACGCGCGGCGTCTCTGCGCGCGCGGCTGTCAGCGTGCGCACTCGCTGAAGAGGCCGGCTGGGCATCAGGCTGGCTGGCGGTGCCTGCCGGGTCCTCATTCTCGGACGACCGGGAAGTGGTGTCCGTCATCGTGGGATCAGTGTGCTGCTTGGCCATGAGGTTCCTCGTCCAGAGATGCCTCGAGTCTATCAAACAAGGGCGATTGCTCGCAGGCATGGGGGCAGCAGAGCCATGCTGCAATGCCTGCTGGCAGGAAAGGCGCCTGTCGGGACGTGCCATGCATGAAGGTCTCAGACAGAAACACCTCATGCAAGAACGCCACCCGGGGAAGGTGGCGTTCTTGCATGAGGTGTTATCGGCGCTGCTCGGGAGTGTCACGAGCAGCGCGGGCCTGCAGCGTGTGACAGGCCAGCAAGGTGTGCTTGCTCAGGCCTCGTCAGGACGGTCCAGCACGTAGTCATCCAGCAATTGGTGACGCATGGCTAGGTGCGTCATCTCCACGTCGCTGGTCACACCAAGCTTGTCGAAGATGCGGTAGCGGTAGGTGTTGACCGTCTTCGGACTCAGGTGCAGGCGGTCCGAGATCTCGCTGACGCGATGGCAATTGACGATCATCGTCGCCACCTGAAGTTCTCGGCTCGATAGCTGATCGAAGGGATTGCTGCGCTGGGTGTCCATGCCCGAGAACACCAGGCGCTGGGCGATTTCCGGGGACAGATAGCGTTCGCCTGCGGCCACCTGATGGATGGCGCGGATCATCTCGTCAAAGGGCGTGCCCTTGGAGATGAAACCGAAGGCTCCCGCTTCCAGCAGGCGTTTGGCGAAGGACTCTTCCAGATAGGCGGTCAGCACGATGACTCTGACGTCGGGCAGGCTGCGCACGATCTTCTGTGTGGCTTCCAGGCCATCGACGCCGGGCATGCGTATGTCCATGAGCACGATATCCGGGCTGTGCTCACGGCAGAGTTTGATCGCGGTTTCGCCATCCGAGGCTTCTGCAATCACCTTGAGCCCATCCTCTAGCTCAATGGTACGGACGATGCTGGTACGCACCAGGTGGTGGTCGTCAGCGACAAGAACCTTGATCAAGGCGGCTCCAGTAAAGATGTCAATAAGCAATGAAGTGAATGCGGGATCCAATGTACCCATTGGACAAGGGCTTGTCGATGCCCCTGTTATCCAGTGCGTCGCGTTCAGGATAACCACTACTGATATAGTGCTAGCGTGATTCCTGCTCCTTTTCGTCGGCCGTGAGGCAGTGAGCGAGCCGCTGCGGTAAATCGTGCTCCGCGATGCGATGCCCAGACTTCACGCACTCCACAAAGCGCAGCAAAAATAAGAGGTTGACGACGTATTCGTCGCTCTGTAATATGCGCTCCATCGTGAAGACGGGGCCTTAGCTCAGCTGGGAGAGCGCAACACTGGCAGTGTTGAGGTCAGCGGTTCGATCCCGCTAGGCTCCACCATGATTCACGACAAGTCTGTCCAGGTTTCACGTGCCCACTTGCCTGCAGGTGACACATGACATGACAGTCTGATGAGGGGCCTTAGCTCAGCTGGGAGAGCGCAACACTGGCAGTGTTGAGGTCAGCGGTTCGATCCCGCTAGGCTCCACCAGAATTGTTGAAAAAGCGGTCATCCTTCGGGGTGGCCGCTTTTTTGTGCCCGGCTTTCAGCTCGGCCCTGTCAGCTTGCCCCTGTCTGCAGCTCGCCCCTGTCTGCTTCACATATATAGCCGCCATTTCCCGGGTCTGCCAACGCTGAGGAAGATAGGCGAGAAATCTCATCCAGTCTCGTGATCGGCTGAAATTGCCGCCAATCATTGCCTGATCGTCTCAAGTTGTTGATGAGAGGCAGGCATGGCGCTAGATTGGCGACATGAGCAGACAAGAGATCACACGACTCGTGGCGAGCCTCGCCCACGAAGAAGGCATTCGAGAGACCGCAGTGAAGGGCGTGCAGCTCTTTCGCATGACGGAGCCCGTGCGTTGCGCGCCGGCCATCTATGAGCCCGCCGTGGTGGTGATCGTCAGCGGTGCCAAGGAGGCGATACTGGACGGCGAGCGACATGTCTATGACAGCCGTCAGTATCTATGTTGTCCCATCTCGATGCCGGTCGAGGCGGGCGCCCCCACGGCCTCGCCAGAGACGCCATTGTTGGGCGTGTACGTCTCGCTGGACACGCGGGTGATGACGGAGCTTGCCATCGAGATGGAAAGCGCTGCGGGGCTTGTGCGCAAGCCGGGCAGCGGCCCACTGCCGCCGGGGCTTGCCCTGGCGCATTGGGACGCCGCCTTCAGCGATGCCTTGTTGCGACTGCTGCAGGTGGCACAGAGCCCCACCGATGCGGCGATACTGGGAGAAGGGCGGCTGCGGGAGCTTTACTACGCCGTCCTGAAGGGCGAGGCCGGGGAGTCGGCGCGACGCGCCTTCGGTGTGGGCAATGAGATCGCGCGGGCGATCGATTACCTCTCCAGCCGTCTGGGTGAGCCGGTCAGCATTGAAGACATGGCCGGGAGGGTCGGCATGAGCCGCGCCGTCTTCCACCGCAAGTTCAAGCAGGCGACCACGATGTCGCCGATCCAGTTCGTGAAGTCCATGCGTCTCAATACCGCCGCCATGCAGATCGCCAATGGCAAGACCGTCAGCGAGGCGGCCATGGCCGTGGGCTATGTCAGCTCCTCGCAATTCAGTCGCGAATTCAAGCGTCTGTACGGGCAGTCGCCCAAACAATGGAGTCAGTTCAAATAGCGACACGCCACCAGTGGGGCATGAAAAAACGGCCATCCGAAAGGAGGCCGTTTTTTCATGGCTGGCGAACATCCTGTGCATGGCGCGCTAGAGCACCGCTTCACTCTCCTCGACACGCTCGAAGAGGATCAGGTGATCGGCCTGGATGCGCAGCATGACCTGCTCGCCGGGCTGATAGTCGTGATGGCTGTTGAAGGCCGCCTCGACTTCCCGCCCGGAAGGCAGCGCCAGCCGGTAGAGGGTGCTGGTACCGGCGAAGGTCGCGCTGAGCACGCGTGCCTTGAGGTCAGTCGCTTCCGAATCTCCTTCGGCCAACACCAGATCATCCGGGCGCAGCAGCACATCCACCGGCGTGCCGGGTGCATACGGATAGGCACGGTTGCCGCGAATCACGCCCAGCTCCGTGCTCACGCATTCGTTGTCCTTCAGCGTGCCGGGGATGAAATAGCCCTGGCCGATGAAGTTGGCGACGAAGCGCGTGGCGGGTTCGTGATACAGGTTGAACGGCGTGTCCCACTGCTGCAGATGACCGCCGTGGATCACGCCGATCTGGTCGGCCATCGCGAAGGCCTCATTCTGGTCATGCGTGACCAGCACCGCGCTGATGCCGAGGTGCTTGAGAATCCGCCGCACCTCCTGGCTCAGCTGACGGCGCAGCTCCACGTCCAGATTCGAGAACGGCTCATCGAGCAGCAGAATGCGCGGCTCCGGTGCCAGCGCGCGGGCCAGGGCCACGCGCTGCTGCTGGCCACCGGACAGTTCATGCGGGAAGCGCTCGCCGAGGTGGGCGAGGCCGACCAGGGTCAGCAGCTCCGTCACCTTGTCATTGCGCGTTTCTCGGGTCATGCGGCGCACGCCGAAGGCCACGTTGTCCGCCACGCTCAGATGGGGGAACAGAGCGTAATCCTGAAAGACCATGCCGACATGGCGCTGCTCCGGCGCGGTCAGATGAGTCGCGCTGGACAGCACCTCGCCTTCGAGACGAATCTCGCCCACTGCCACCGGTTCGAAGCCGGCAATCGCGCGCAGCAGCGTGGTCTTGCCGCAGCCGGAGGGGCCGAGCAGGCAGGCAATGTCACCCTTGTTGAGGGAGAAATTGATGTCGCGGGTCACGACGGTGGTGTCGTAGCGACATTCCAGCGAATCGATCTGAAGGAGCGGTTGCATGATGGCAGGTCAGTCCGGATGGCGATGAAGGCAGCGGGGCAGGGGAGTGTCCGTCTCGCTTGAGCATACGCGAGCGCCGCCTGCGTGGATGCAGGCGGCGGCTCAGTCCTGAGCTTCAGTGCTGATGGCTCAGTCCTGGCGACCCAGCATCAGGAACTCGAGCAGTGCCTTCTGGGCATGCAGGCGATTGCCTGCTTCCTGCCAGACGACGGCGCGCGGGTCATCCAGCAGACCCATGCTGATCTCTTCGCCGCGGTGTGCCGGCAGGCAGTGCAGGAAGATGACATCGTCGGCGGCCTTGTCGAGCATGGCTTCATCGACCTGGAAACCGGCGAAGTCGGCCTCACGCTTGAGCTGCTCTTCTTCCTGGCCCATGGAGGCCCAGACATCGGTGGTCACCAGGTCCGCGCCCTGCACGGCTTGCTGCGGGTCACGATGGATGCTGACGCGCTGGCCAGCCGCCGCGACGATCTCGCTGTCCGGCTCGTAGCCTTCCGGGCAGCAGATGCGCAGGTTGAAATCGAACTGACGCGCGGCGTTGATCCAGGAGTGGCACATGTTGTTGCCATCGCCGATCCAGACCGCTGTCTTGCCCTTCACGGAGCCACGGCATTCGGTCCAGGTCATCACGTCCGCCAGCAGCTGGCACGGATGATAGTCATCGGTCAGCGCATTGATGACCGGCACGCTGGAGGCGTCGGCGAAGGCTTCGATGTCGGAGTGGGCGAAGGTGCGGATCATCACGCCATCGACCATCTCGGACAGCACGCGGGCAGTGTCGCCGATCGGCTCGCCACGGCCCAGCTGGGTGTCGCGCGGTGACAGGAACAGCGCATGGCCACCGAATTGCGCCATGGCCGTCTCGAAGGACACGCGGGTGCGCGTAGAGGACTTCTCGAAGATCATCGCCAGGGTGCGGTTGGCGAACGGCGTATAGACCGGACCTTCCTTCTTCAGCCCATCCTTGATGGTGATGGCGCGCTGGATGAGGTAGTCGAGTTCTTCCGGAGAAAGGTCAAGCAGGGTCAGAAAGTGCCGGGTGGCCATCGAGCGGGCTCCTGTCAGGGTCTCGGGCAGCACCATCGAAAAGGGCGCCATGCGTCGGAGGGAAGGAAGTCGCCGACGATCACGGCGCCCGGATGGCGCTGCCTGTCAAAAGAGCCATCCTAGCCAGCTCGGCTCGAGCGTGCAACGCTCACGCCGTTATCAGGGCAGCCATGGCGCGCACTGCAGGGCCGGTGTGCGCTGCTGCAGACAGCAATCCACAACTCGGGCACTATCGGGGGCTGAATTCATGGCTTACCCCCAGTAGAATGAGGGAATGACACTCACGGGCCTTGCGCCCACCGTCCGAGGATTGCACATGAGCACTACCATCGAATCGATCGAAAAGCAGATTGGCGAGAACCCGATCCTCCTGTACATGAAGGGCACCCCGCAGCTGCCGCAGTGTGGTTTCTCTGCGCAGACCGTGCAGGCCGTCATGTCCTGCGGCGAGCGTTTCGCCTTCGTCAACATTCTCGACAACCCGGACATCCGCGCCGAGCTGCCGAAATACGCCAACTGGCCGACCTTCCCGCAGCTGTGGGTCAACGGCGAGCTGGTCGGCGGTTGCGACATCGTGGTCGAGATGTACCAGAACGGCGAGCTGGAGCCGTTGATCAAGCAGGCCGCTCAGGAAGCGTCTGCCGAGTGATCGGCATCTTCTGATCGGCACCCCTGATCCGCATCTTCTGATAGGAGCCGCTCTGATCATGCTTGCTCTTGGTAGATCAGTGCCGAGCAGAAAAAACGCCCCCGCAGCCAGGCTGCGGGGGCGTTTTCATGTCTGATGCTTGGAGGGCTTGTCAAAAGCTCTGCCAGTCAGGGCGCGGGCGCGTCGAGCGAGACCGGCACCTCGTCATTCATGCCCTGTTCTTTCATCGCCAGGTCCCAGCCGCCCAGGTCCTTGAAGCGGTTGACCATCGCGCAGAACAGCTCCGCGGTGCGTTCGGTGTCATAACGCGCCGAGTGGGCGGAGGCGTTGTCGAACTCGATGCCGGCGGCACGGCAGGCGCGCGCCAGTACCGTCTGGCCATAGACCAGACCCGCAAGCGAGGCGGTATCGAAGCACGAGAACGGGTGGAACGGATTGCGCTTGATACCGCAACGCTCGACTGCCGCGTTCAGGAAGCCCTGATCGAAGGCCGCATTGTGGCCGACCAGCACCGCACGCGTGCAGCCGTGCGCCTTGATGGCCTTGCGCACCGGGCTGAAGATCTCGCCCAGCGCCTGATTCTCGGCCACCGCGACCTGCTTGCGCACCGGGTTGTCGAGATCGATACCGGTGAAATCCAGTGCCGACTGTTCGATGTTGGCGCCCTCGAAGGGGGCCACGTGGAAGGCATAGGTCGCATCCGGCACCATGTTGCCATCGTCGTCCATGGTCAGCGTGACGGCAGCGATCTCGAGCAGTGCATCACCGGCGGCATTGAAACCACCCGTCTCGAGGTCGACCACCACTGGCAGAAAGCCACGGAAGCGCTGTGCCATCTGCGTGCGCTCGCTCGCCTGGGTCATCAAGATCTCCAATCCCGTCATAGCATCTCGTGCTGCGTCGTGCGTATTGCCGACGCTCAAGGTGGCCAATTGTAGCAGGGCGAAAAGGGCGCGTCGCGGCGCTGGCCGCGTGCCGGGGTGTCTCTGGCCCTCCTGGCAGTATCGGTGAGGTGCCAGCCTCGCTATAATCGGCGTCACATCGTGATTCGGGTAGATGAGCGGCTGCGCTTGCGCGGCCTTCGCTCGTCTGGACCGGGCGATCCAACCCCACCTGCGGCCACGGCGTTCATCAGTGGTACGCGGGAACTACAAGCATCAACTCAGGAGTCAAGCATGTCCGACGTGCAAAAGGTCGTTCTCGCCTACTCCGGCGGCCTGGACACTTCAGTCATCGTCAAGTGGCTGCAGGAAACCTACAACTGTGAAGTCGTGACCTTCACAGCTGACCTCGGTCAGGGCGAGGAAGTCGAGCCGGCGCGTGCCAAGGCAGAAGCCCTCGGCGTGAAGGAGATCTACATCGAAGACCTGCGCGAGACCTTCGTCCGCGATTACGTCTTCCCGATGTTCCGTGCCAACGCCATCTATGAAGGCGAGTACCTGCTGGGCACCTCCATCGCACGTCCGCTGATCGCGCGTCGTCTGGTCGAGATCGCCAACGAGACCGGCGCCGACGCCATCTCTCACGGCGCGACCGGCAAGGGCAACGACCAGGTGCGTTTCGAGCTGGGCGCCTACGCGCTGAAGCCGGGCATCCAGGTCATCGCGCCGTGGCGTGAGTGGGACCTGAACTCCCGCGAGAAGTTGATGGAATACTGCGAGCAGCACGGTATCGAAGTCGACTACGCCAAGAACAAGAAGAAGTCTCCGTACTCCATGGATGCGAACCTTCTGCACATCTCCTATGAAGGTGGTGTGCTGGAAGACCCGTGGACCGAGTGCGAAGAAGAGATGTGGCGCTGGAGCGTCAGCCCGGAGCAGGCGCCCAATGACGCGACCTACATCGATCTGACCTACACCAAGGGCGATATCACTGCCATCGACGGCAAGGAAATGGCCGCTCACGAAGTGCTCGAGTACCTGAACAAGGTCGGCGGCGCGAATGGCATCGGCCGTCTCGACATCGTCGAGAACCGTTACGTCGGCATGAAGTCGCGTGGCTGCTACGAAACACCGGGCGGCACCATCATGATGCGTGCTCATCGTGCCATCGAATCCATCACTCTGGACCGCGAAGCGGCCCACCTGAAGGACGAGATGATGCCCAAGTACGCTGAGCTGGTGTACAACGGCTACTGGTGGAGCCCGGAGCGTCGCATGCTGCAGGCGGCCATCGATGAGTCCCAGAAGGTCGTCAACGGCGTCGTGCGTCTCAAGCTCTACAAGGGCAACGTGATCGTCGTCGGCCGTCAGTCCGAAGATTCGCTGTTCGATGAGTCCATCGCGACCTTCGAAGACGACGCGGGCGCCTACGATCAGAAAGATGCTGCCGGCTTCATTAAGCTGAACTCCCTGCGCCTGCGTATCGCGGCCAGCAAGGGACGTGGCATCGAGTAATCTCTGATCCGATAGCCTGATCTCGGAACACCATGACGCCGGCCCCTGCTGCAGCCATTCGCTGCCATAGGGGTCGGCGTCGTGCTATCCGGCTGTCCGTGCCGCGTCAACCGGCTGTGGATGTCACGCTGCCGGCGGCCAGAGCCGGGCGCGATTTCGTCTGATGAGGTGCTGATCATCCAGGGCACGCATGGCGCTCAGCGGCGTTGCTGGGCGCTTTTCTCCCTCGTGGGTGCATGCGATGCTGGCCACAGCCCCTTTTCATTGTCATTTCTGCACGTAGAGTGCCGGCGTCCGTCATGGCGGCCGGCCAAGGAAGATGTCTCATGCTGGGTATGCTGAAGAAACTGTTTGCCGCAGGCGAGCCTGCGCCGGTCAAGGAACCGGAAGCCACTGAATACAAGGGCTATCTGATCGTGGCGATGCCGCAGAAGCACGATGGTCAATACCGGGTGTCGGGCGTGATCCGCAAGCCGGTGGAAGGCGGCGAGATGCTGGAGCACCGTTTCGAGCGCTCCGACACCGTGCCGGGCGAAGAGGGCGCCGTGGAGCTGACCCTGCTCAAGGCGAAGCGCACCATCGATGACCTGGGTGACAGCATCTTCGAGCGCTGATCGCCCCCGGAGCTGACCGCTGCGCACTTGACCCTACCTTCAGGAGCACGCCCATGATCACGGTTCACCATCTGGAAAACTCGCGCTCGCAGCGCATCCTGTGGCTGCTGGAAGAGTTGAATCTTGAATACCGTCTGCAGACCTATGCCCGCGACAGCAACAGCATGCGTGCGCCCAGGGCGCTGAAGGAGATTCACCCGCTAGGCAAGGCGCCGATCATCACCGACACCACCCTGACGGGAGAGAATGCCGAGCCGGTGGTGGTCGCCGAGTCCGGTGCGATCATCGAATACCTGATCGATCTGTACGCCGGCCAGGGCAGCGGCAGCACTGCCCATCTGCGCCCACCCGCCGGCAGCCAGGCCGAGCGTGACTACCGCTTCTGGCTGCACTTCGCCGAGGGTTCGGCGATGCTGCCGCTGATGCTCAGACTGGTATTCTCGCGCCTCGACAAGCCACCGGTGCCGTGGTTGGTGCGTCCGATCGCGCGCAAGCTGGCCAAGGGGGTGAATGACAGTTTCATCAGCCCGGAGATCAAGGCGCATCTCGCCTACATGGATACCTGTCTCGAGCATCGCCAGTGGCTTGCCGGTGACTCGCTGACCGGTGCCGATATCCAGATGAGCTTCCCTATCCAGGCGCTTGATGCGCGCCAGGGGCTCAAGAATCACCCGAATATCCAGGAATGGCTGGCCCGCATCCGTCAGCGCGAGGCCTTTCAGCGTGCCGTGGCCAAGGGTGGCGAGCTGGCGCTCTGAGGTGCTGATGCGCTGATGCGCTGATGCGCTGATGCTCGGGTGCGAGTCGCAAACATCATATGGCTTGCGCATTTTTGCGCTATTGATGTGATTGAGACTTTCGTCGGGATTCTTTCGGCATTCGGGCTGTCACATCTGGACGTTATATCGATAGGTTCTGTTTTAGATATTTAAGCTACAGTTAATGCTTATTGATCTCGAGCGGGCGACAGCCGCCCAGCCACCAGGCTGGGCGGCGAAGCGCCAAGGATGCCAGGCACAACAGGCGGAGAAGCATCGCAAGACAGAACGACATGGCATAACAACAAGTCTGGACAACAAGACATAGCACTAGACCGTGAGCGATGCATCGGCAAGCGAGTGGGGGAGTCCGCCGTGTGCCGATGGATAAACAGGATGCAGGACAAGGAGTCGACCGGGGGCCTGGCATGGCACGCAAGAGTCTGCGTGAACAATCACTGGAACAAGCACTCCAGCAGATGGAACGCGACAAGGCTCGCCTTGAACGCCGACTAGCGGGGCTGGAAGAGAAACTGTCGACGACGCTCGACGGTACCGGCCTGCGCCTCTGGCAGCTCGAAGTGCCCAGCGGCAAGCTCACCATCTTCAACTATCGCTGGGGGCGCATGCTGGGCTATCAGCCCGGCGAGCTGAACGCTCATTTCGATGTCTGGCGTGAGCACCTGCACCCGGAAGACCGCGATGAAGTGCTCGCCAACCTCAATGATCACCTCGAGGGGCGCACCGAGGTCTATCAGGTCGTGCATCGCATGCTGGCCCGCGATGGCAGCATCACCTGGGTCGCCGATCGCGGACGGGTGGTCGAGCGCGATGAGCACGGCAACGCCCTGCGGCTGCTGGGCACGCATACCGACATCAGTCATGAGAAGGACTACGAATCGCGCCTCAATGCACTGGCCAGTACCGATGCCCTGACGGGGCTTGCCAATCGCCAGGCCATCAACAGCTGGCATCAGCGACCGCTGGCCGATGACAGTGCCTTGATCTTCATCGACCTCGACGGCTTCAAGCAGGTCAATGATCAGTTCGGTCATCGTGCCGGTGACGAAGTGCTGGTGCTGGTCGCGCATGGCCTGAACGATGAGCTGCATCGACTGGGCATCCACCAGCATCTCTCGGCGCGTTTCGGCGGCGATGAATTCCTCTTTCAGCTGCCCCGCATGACACTGCCGCGTGTTGAACATATCGCCCGTCGCTGGCTGGAGCGCTTCGCGCATCCCCTCGAGATCAGCGGTGGTCTCGGCTGCGTCGGCCTGAGCATCGGCATCTGTTTCGGGCGCGATGCCGACAATCGCTTCGGGCTGGCGCTGGAACAGGCCGATCAGGCGATGTATCGGGTCAAGCACCATGGCAAGCACGGCTACAGGGTGCACGCGCCGGTGGAATGCTCTGCCAGCGAATACCAGGCCTCGAATCTGCAGGCCCCCGCGAGTCGGCTGCCTTCCTGGCTGCACCCACAGCATGCACCGCTAACGCAGCAGGCGCCGGCCCCCCGGCCAGCCCCCCAGTCGCCGCCAAGGCAGCAGCCCGCTCCTGCCGATACCGAGCGTGGCGATAGCGTATCGGCTGATTCCGAGTCTGCCGATGCCAGGGCCAAGGAGGCCAGGTGAACGCCATGACAAGCCTGCCTGCTTCCCGCTGGCTCCCGACATCCCAAGCCCCCTGCGCGCGCAAGCGTCGGGGGCTTTTGTCTTTCAGGCCACTCGATTGACGGGCGTGGCGCAACGCGGCAGCGCGAATGCCATCATTTTCTGATATGACTATTGCATCCGGCAAAGTCGCGAACGACGCTGGGGGGACGGCAAGGCAGGATGAGTCGAGGCCCCCCGGCGTCATGGAAGCGTCGTGACGCAAGACAGGCATGAACGGCGGCTTCAAGTGCCGCCTTTATCAGCAGGGCGAGTGTCCTCAAGGAGAGAAGGATGAGTAGCAGCGAGTCTGGCCGACAGTTCATCAATCAGCCACGCCTGGTCGTCGGCGAGGCGCTGGAAGGCTGCGCACGACTGCGCCACCCGGATGGCAGTGGCGTGCGGCTGTCAGACCCCGCCAGTGGCATGCGCCTGGTAGTGCGTGATGACTGGGCGCGCGATCAGGTCGCGCTGATTTCCGGTGGCGGCTCGGGGCATGAACCCGCGCACGCAGGCTTCATCGGCGCGGGCATGCTGACAGCCGCCGTGTGTGGTGAGCTGTTCGCCTCGCCGACGGTGGACGCCGTGCTGGCGGCGATCCGCGAAGTCACCGGAGAGGCCGGGGCCTTGCTGATCGTCAAGAACTACACCGGGGATCGCCTCAACTTCGGACTGGCGGCCGAGCGGGCGCGCCAGGAAGGCTTCAAGGTCGAGATGGTCATCGTCGCCGACGATGTGGCGCTGCCCGATAACCCGCAGCCACGCGGGCTGGCCGGGACGCTGCTGGTGCACAAGGTCACCGGTGCGCTGGCGGCACGCGGGGCGGGCCTCAAGGAAATCACCGCCGTCGCGCGCCGCGTCGCCGACAGCTGTTCAACCTTGGGCGTTGCCTTCAATGTCGGCCGCCATCCCGGCAAGCCGCGAGAGCAGCGCGCACCGGAACTGGGGCTGGGCATTCACGGCGAGCCGGGTGCCATGGCGCTGGAGCTTGGCAGCGACTCGGGCACCCACGGCGTGCATGCCGTCATGGACACCGTGGTCACGGCGCTGGTGCAGGGCCATTCGCGCAAGGATGTCGGCGGCGACCTGCCGGCCAGCGGCCATCTGCTGCTGATCAATGATCTGGGCGGTTGCTCGGCGCTGGAGCGCAGTCTGCTGCTGGAAGAAGCGCTGACGCATCCGTCGCTGCAGGCGCTGGGCATCCATGCCGTGGTCGGCCCGCAACCGCTGATGACCTCGCTGGACATGCACGGCTTCTCGCTGACGCTGCTGCCGCTGGATAGCCTGCTGGAAGAGGCGCTCAGCGCCAGCTGCGCGCCGGTCGCCTGGCCGGGTGTGCAGCCGGTGACGCCACTGGCGCACTTCACCCCGAGTCAGGACGCCGTCAGAACGGCCAGCGACGAAGCCTCGGATGCCAGACGTGCCCAGGCCAGGGCCGACTGCCGGGAGCGTGCCGCCCGTGGCGTGAAATCGCGTGCCGGCCTGCCGGGTGACCCGCAGGTCGAGCAACGCCTGCGCGCGGCATTGGAAGTCCTGCTTGCCAGCGAGGCGGATCTCGACCGACTCGATGCCATCAGCGGTGACGGTGATACCGGCAGTACCTTCGCCAGCGGTGCGCGTGCGGTGATCGAGGCGCTGGAAGACTGCGAGCTGGCATGTGGTGATTCCGGCGAGCTGATGGCCACCATCGGCAAGCAGCTGGCCCACGGCATGGGCGGCTCCAGTGGTGTGCTGCTCTCGACGCTGTTCACCGCAGCGGCCACCCGCTGGAAGGAGCAGTCGGACCCGAATGGCCAGGCGCCAATGAGCCAGCGCTGGCACGATGCCCTGAGTCACGGCGTCGCCCGCATGCAGCATTACGGCGGTGCCTCACGCGGCGACCGCAGCCTGCTGGATGCGCTGTTGCCGGCGCTGGAAGCACTGCAGTCTTCGCTGCAGACGACCCCGAGCGCACGTGTCGACTGGGCCGCGATGGCGCGCGCCGCCCGTCAGGGCGCGGATGCCACCGCCGAGATGGCCAAGGCGCGGGCCGGGCGCTCCGCCTACGTGCCTTCCGCCCATCTGGTCGGCAACAGCGACCCGGGCGCGGAAGCCGTGGCGCGCGTCTTCGAAGCGCTGGCCGATGCCGCCGAGGAAGCCGCAGGTTGATTGAAGCTTCCATTGACCCGCTGAGCTGGTTGACCCGAATGACGAGTGTCTGAGCTCTCCAGCCCCATAAAGCTCTAGAGCCAAAGCCGCATGACGCAAAAAGGCCCGCCCATGAATCTCGTGTTCAGGGGCGGGCCTTTGGGTTCATGGGGCAAGCGTCATGCGGCAAGCGGTCAGGCAACTTTCTGACGTGTCGGCAGCCGGATCAGGCGGGTGGCGATGGCGGTGCCCAGCAGAGTGATGCCCATGCCGGTGAGGATGCGCGCATCGATCACCTCATCGAGCAGCAGGTTGCCCCACAGCAGCGCGCTGACCGGTACCAGGAAGGTGACGGAAGTGGTCGCGGTGGCGCCGGCGCTGGCCAGCAGGCGGAAGAAGATCAGGAAGGCGAGGCTGGTGCTGAGTACCGCCAGCGCGATCGCGCTGCCCCAGGCTTCCAGGCTGACGCTGGCCTGTGGCCACATCCACAGGCCCGGAACCAGCAGCAGCAGGGACGACATCAGCGAGCTGCCCGCGGCCAGCACCGGTGAGGGCAGGTGATTCAGGCGCTGGCGCGAGAAGTTGGAGGCGAAGCCGTAGCAGAAGGTCGCGCCGAGGGCGGCGAGGATGAACCAGCCATCGCCGCCGAGCTGGAAATCGAGACGATCGCTCGACAGCACATAGACGCCGCTGAAGGCCACGGCTAGGCCGAGATACTGCTGCTTCTGGATCGGTGTGGCGAAAAGCGCCATGCCCAGCAAGGCAGTGAACAGCGGCGTGGTGGCATTGATCAGCGAGGTGAAACCGGCCTCCAGTTGGGTGGTAGCCAGCGCCAGCAGGCAGAAGGGCAGCGCCTGGCTGGTCAGCCCCAGCACCGCAAGCGGGCCCTTGTGTTCCCACAGCATCTTCAACCGGCCCGCGCCCAGCAGCAGCGGGGCGAGCACCAGCGCGCCGATGCCCATGCGCAGCAGTATCAGCGTGGTCGGGCCGAATTCCGGCGCGGCCACGCGCATGAAGATGAAAGACATGCCCCACAGGGTGGATAGCAGGACAAGACGCAAGGCATCGCTGGCGGACATGGTGTTCTCGACGTGGCGTGTGAAAGGCAGTCCGACAGGCTAGCCCCTCATGCGCGTCACGGGAAGCACGACCTTGTGTTCGTTGCTGCCCGGTTTCTGCTCAGCTCCAACCTTGGTCCCAGTTCACTGGCCTCAGGCGGACGGAATCGCACCGCGCTGGATGGCGGCGATATCGCGGGCGGCGCGCTCCAAAGCCGGCAGGTGCTTGAGCATGTCCTCGCGCGACTGGCGCATTACCGGCGCCTGGATCGCCACGCCGATGTTGGAAGGCCCATCGGGATTGGGTGCCAGCACCGCGATGCACACCAGCCCGGGCAGGAATTCCTCATCATCCAGCGCGAAGCCCTGCTGGCGGACCTGCTCGATCTCGGCCTCGACGGACTCGATGTCAGTCAGGGTGTTGCGCGTCATCGCGTTCAGCGGTGTGCCGGTCAGCAGGCGACGGCGCTGGGCGGGTGGCATCTGGGCCAGAAACAGCTTGCCGCTGGCGGAGCAATGCACCGGCACCCGTGAACCGGGGTGCAGATAGAAGCGCAGCGGGGCCTGGGTCTCGACGCGGTCCAGATACAGCACTTCGCTGCCGGACAGCGCCGTGATGTTGCAGCTCTCGCCAACCTCTTCCATCAGCCGGTTGAGCACGCCGTGGCGTGCGCCCTGTACGGTGTCGTTGAGCAGCAGGTTCTCCGCCAGACGGCGCAGACGGCTGCCCTTGCTGTAATGACGGTTGTCCGCCTCGCGCTGCAGCATGCCGCTGCCTTCCAGCTGCTGCAGCATGCGGTGCAGCGTCGGCTTGGGCAGGCCGGTCTCTTCCACCAGTCCCTGCAGGGTGAAGAACTGGTCCTTGGCGGCGATCACTTCCAGCAACGCCAGCAGGCGCTGGGCGGGCGTATCGCCTTCTATCTTGCTGCCTTCCTTGCTGGCCTCCCTGTCAGCGTCCTTGCGGTCACGCGGCAGGCTTGCCTGGGGCTGGGTGGCACTGTTCATGGGCTATTCCCTCCTTCAATCCGTGCGCGGGGCAGTGTGGCGCCGAAACGCTCGGCCCGTCAGTGCCTTGCGTTGCTGTGCCTACTTTAACAGTACTCCATTCATCGGAAGAAGTTTCTAAAAAAGGAGTGTTTTTGATCATTTTCTGAAATCGGGCTTGACGGACCGCTCGGTGAGGGCTAATTTTGGTCACATGTTTCGGTAATCGGAACTAAATGTATCAATAAACATAAAATCTAGAGTTGGAGACGCCATGAGCACTCAAGACAGCGCAGACAATCGCAAGGTCGTGCAGGGCAAGCAGAAGATGACCCCTTCCGAGGCCTTCGTGGAAACCATGGTCGCCAATGGCGTCACCGACATGTTCGGTATCATGGGCTCCGCCTTCATGGATGCGATGGACATCTTCGCGCCGGCCGGCATTCGCCTCATTCCGGTGGTGCATGAGCAGGGCGCTGCCCACATGGCCGATGGCTATGCTCGCGTCTCCGGCCGTCACGGCATGGTCATCGGCCAGAATGGCCCGGGCATCTCCAACTGCGTCACCGGTATCGCGGCCGCTTACTGGGCGCACAGCCCGGTGGTCATCGTCACGCCGGAAGCCGGCACCACCGGCATCGGCCTGGGCGGCTTCCAGGAATGCAAGCAGCTGCCGATGTTCCAGGAATTCACCAAGTACCAGGGCCACGTGACGCACCCGTCGCGCATGGCGGAATACACCGGTCGCTGCTTCGATCGCGCCATGTCCGAGATGGGCCCGACCCAGCTCAACATTCCGCGTGACTACTTCTATGGCGAGATCGAATGCGAGATTCCCAAGCCGGCACGTGTCGACCGCGGCCCGGGTGGCAGCAAGAGTCTGGATGAGGCAGCCGAGCTGCTGGCCAGCGCCAAGTTCCCGGTCATCGTTTCCGGTGGCGGTGTGGTGATGGCCGATGGCGTCGAGGAGTGCAAGGCGCTGGCAGAGCGTCTCGGCGCGCCGGTGGTCAACAGCTACCAGCACAACGATTCCTTCCCGGCCAGCCACCCGCTGTGGTGTGGCCCGCTCGGGTATCAGGGCTCCAAGGCGGGCATGAAGCTGATCTCCCAGGCCGATGTCGTCATCGCGCTGGGCACGCGCCTCGGGCCGTTCGGTACCCTGCCGCAGCACGGCATGGACTACTGGCCGAAGGACGCGAAGATCATCCAGATCGACGCCGACCACAAGATGCTGGGCCTGGTGAAGAAGATCTCCGTCGGCATCTGCGGCGATGCGCGTGAAGCGGCCATCGCCCTGACCGAGCGCCTGTCCGGTCGCAATCTCGAGTGCGATGCCACCAAGGATTCGCGCCTCAGCACCATCCGCGAAGAGAAGGCCGCCTGGGAAGCCGAGCTTGACGAGTGGACCCACGAGAAGGACGCCTTCAGCCTCGACGCCATCGACGAAGCCAAGGACGAGAAGCCGTTCTCCGGCGGCGAATACCTGCACCCGCGTCAGGTACTGCGCGAGCTGGAAAAGGCGATGCCGGAAGATGTCATGGTCTCCACCGACATCGGCAACATCAATTCCGTGGCCCACAGCTACCTGCGCTTCGACAAGCCGCGCAGCTTCTTCGCCCCGATGAGCTTCGGCAACTGCGGCTACGCGCTGCCGACCATCATGGGTGCCAAGACTGCCGCGCCGGAACGTCCGGCCATCGCCTACGCCGGTGACGGCGCCTGGGGCATGAGCCTGATGGAAATCATGACCGCCGTGCGTCACGACATTCCGGTCACGGCTGTCGTCTTCCACAACCGTCAGTGGGGCGCCGAGAAGAAGAACCAGGTCGAGTTCTACAACCGTCGCTTCGTCGCCGGTGAGCTGGACAACCAGAGCTTCGCCGAGATCGCCCGCTCCATGGGTGCCGAAGGTATCACCGTCGACCGTCTGGAAGACGTGGGCCCGGCCCTCAAGAAGGCCGTCGACATGCAGATGAACGAAGGCAAGACCTGCGTCATCGAAGTGATGTGTACTCGCGAACTGGGCGACCCGTTCCGCCGCGACGCCCTCAAGAAGCCGGTGCGTCTGCTCGAGAAGTATCAGGATTACGTGTAACGCCCGTCGCTGATCGCGCTGTGCAGGTCATGGATGGCAGCGCGATGAAGCGGGTGTAGCGCGACGCGCAAGCAGGATTGGAACTCTCCCTTGCCCCGGCCATTTCTGATGTCCGGGGCTTTTTGGATGTGTCGGCTGCCTCCAAGGGCAGCGAGGAGACAGACATGAAGGCACTCAACAACATTCTGGCGCGGGCCAAGGCAGACCCGCGCCGTATCGTGCTCTGCGAAGGGCAGGACATGCGGGTGGTGCAGGCGGCGGTGAACGCGGCGGAGCAGGGACTGGCGCAGGTGATGCTGGTGGGCGACCCGACCGTCATCGCCGCCACCGCCAGAGAAGCCGGGCTTGGGGATCAGGCACTGGCACGGCTCGAGCTGATCGACCCCGCCACCTCCGAGCACACCGCCAGGCTTGCCGAGGCGCTGCACGCGCATCGCGCGGCCAAGGGCATGACGGCGGAGCAGGCTGCCGAGAAGATTCGTGACCCGCTGACGTTCGCCAACATGCTGGTGCGCGAAGGGCTGGCGGATGGCTCGGTGGCCGGCGCCGTGCTCACCACTGCCGATGTGGTGCGCACCGCCATCCAACTGCTGGGCCTGGCGCCGGGTAGCAAGCTGGTCTCCAGCTTCTTTCTGATGATGCTGTGCAAGCCGTTCCACAACCTGAAGGGCGGGATGATCTTCTCGGACTGCGGGCTGGTGATCGACCCCGACGCGGAAGAGCTGTCGCAGATCGCGCTGGCCGCCGCCGACAGCGCCCAGGCACTGCTCGGGGAAGACCCACGGGTGGCGATGCTGTCGTTCTCCACCAATGGCAGCGCGCATCACGCCGCGGTGGACAAGGTGGTGCAGGCCGCGCATCGGGTACGCGAGCAACGCCCGGATATCGCCATCGATGAAGACGTGCAGCTCGACGCCGCCATCGTGGCGGAAATCGCCGAGCGCAAGCTGCCCACCTCGCGCGTCAAAGGCACCTCCAACGTGCTGGTGTTCCCCAATCTGGAAGCCGGCAACATCGGCTACAAGCTCGCCGAACGCATCGGCGGTGCCGAAGCCATCGGCCCGCTGCTCCAGGGCCTCGCCAAACCCGCCAACGACCTCTCGCGTGGCTGCTCCACCGCTGACATCCTCAACGTCATTGCCGTCACTGTCGTCCAAGCACAGCAGCGCACCCCGCAAGACTGAATTTCTCTTTCTTTTCCTTCTGTTAGCCGCTCACGGCGGATAGGGCAGGCGAAAGCCTGCCTTATGCAAATTAATAATCTTGGCTACTATTAACTTTGTTGTTGTCTTCTATATGGTATCGCATGTTTAAACATCAATGTGTAATAAGTGAGGTGCAATTATGGCTAGGAAATTTGTTGAGCAGGTTGAGAAATCAAATACAGAAATGTTTGATTCCCTAGTCTGTAATGCAATTGACTTTCTTAGATCTTCTATAGATGACCTAGATCATAGGCCTAAAAATTCTATTGTAGATTTCTATACGGCTATTGAGCTTATATTTAAAGCTAGATTGATGAGTGAGCACTGGACTCTTATCATTAGCAAGCCAGAGCTAGCACGGTTAGATAATTTCAGGACTGGAGACTTTCATTCTGTATCATTGAAAGGTTCTGTGGATAGGATTCATAATATTTTAGGAGAAAAGATTGATCGTGAAGTAATAAATGCTTTTGAGGTGTTGGGAGAACATCGTAATCAAATAGTTCACTTTTCACATACTTCATATGATAATGCATCATCTACTAAAGCTAAAGTTGTAGTAGAACAATGGAGGTCGTGGCATCATTTATATTTTCTTTTAACTGCTTGGCCGCAGATTCTGAGTGCAACACCTGAGTTTCCCTGTAAGGTATTGCGCTCATGTCATACTCAGAACTCAGCATTA